>JAGRFO010000074.1 GCA_020446005.1 Rhodocyclaceae bacterium
GCGCCGTTTTGCAGGATCGGGTTGACGGTGGTCGGGAAGCCGGCGGCGACGGTGATGACTTCGTCGCCCGGGCGCAGCGCGGCGGCGCCCAGCAGCGGCGAGAACAGGCTGCTGACGGCGACCAGATTGGCCGATGAGCCGGAGTTGACGGTCAGCGCGCGGCGGATGCCGACGAAGGCCGCCAGTTTGGTTTCGAAGGCGGTGTTGAAGCGCCCGGTGGTCAGCCAGCCGTCGAGCGCGGCATCGACCATGGCGTGTTTTTCGGGCGCGCCGATGACCTTGCCGGAGGGCGGGATCGGCGTGCTGCCGGGCACGAAATCCGCATCCGGCGCGGTGTCGGCGCAGAGCGCTTCGACGGCGGCATGGACCGCTGCGCGATTCGCGTCGGCGTTCATCGGGCGGCCTCCGTGTAGGCGGCGATCTGTGCTTGCATCAGTTGACGGGCGGATTCGCCGCCATCGAAGCGGCGGTGCCACTGGCCGACCGCGGCGATCGCCTGGTCGATGCGCCAGCGCGGTGTCCATTGAAGTTGCGCGCGGGCCTCGTGGCTGTCGAGCAGCAACGCGGGTGCTTCGTGGGGGTGCGCGGCGGTGTCGTGGGTCCAGCGGCTGCCAAGCTGCGCGCACATCCGGTCGCACACTTCGCCGACCGGCAGCATGTCGTCGGCGTTGGGGCCGAAGTTCCAGGCGCGCGCGGCGCGGGCATCGCCGGCGAGCAGGCGCGCGCCCAGCGCGAGGTAGCCGGCCAGCGGTTCGAGCACGTGTTGCCAGGGGCGGGTCGCCTGCGGATTGCGGATCAGCGCGGGCTGGTTGGTGCGGGCGGCGCGGATCAGGTCGGGGATCAGGCGGTCTTCGGCCCAGTCGCCGCCGCCGATGACGTTGCCGGCGCGAGCGGTGGCGATCAGCGGGCCGTTGGCGGCGAAGCTGTCGCGCCAGCTGGCGGCGAGCAGTTCGGTGCAGGCTTTGCTGGCGCTGTAGGGGTCGTGCCCGCCGAGCGGGTCGCTCTCGCGGTAGCCACCAGCGGGCGGGGGCGGGGCATAGCACTTGTCGCTGGTGACCACGACCACCGCGCGTACGCCGTGGCGCTGCGCGGCGTCGAGCACATGCGCGGTGCCCATCACGTTGGTGGCGTAGGTGGCGAGCGGGTCGGCGTAGCTGCGACGCACCAGCGACTGGGCGGCGAGGTGAAAGATGATTTCGGGCTGCACCTTGCCGACCGTTTCGGCGACCCCGGCGGCGTCGCGAATGTCACCGATGCGGCTGTCCATGGTGGCGTCGAGGCCGGCAGCGACAAACAGCGACGGGGTGGTGTCGGGGGCCAGCGCCAGACCGCCGAGTCGCGCGCCCAGTTGCGTGAGCCAAGCGCTGAGCCAGCTGCCCTTGAAGCCTGTATGGCCGGTGATCAGCACCCGGCGACCGGCATAAGCCGACTTCATGGCCAGCATTTCCATGGCGCCTGCCCGCTCTCCCAGAGCTTTTCGAGGAGCAGCTTTTCGCGCAGGGTGTCCATGGGTTGCCAGAAGCCGTGGTGGCGGAAGGCGGCCAACTGGTCTCGCTGGACCAGGGATTCGAGCGGTTCGCCCTCCCAGCCGACATGGTCGCCGGCAATCCCGTCGATGACCTTGGGCGAGAGCACGAAAAAGCCGCCGTTGATGGTGTTGGTCTGCTCGCGGGGCTTTTCGACAAAATGCGCCACCCGGTCGCCGTCGAGCTCCAGCGTGCCGAAGCGCCCTTGCGGGGCGACGGCGGTGACGGTGGCGAGCTTGCCGTGGTTTTGATGGAAGCGGGCCAGCGCGGTCAGGTCGATGTTGGCGAGGCCGTCGCCATAGGTGAAGAAGAAGGCCTCTTCGTTTTCGACGAAACGGCGCACGCGGGCGAGGCGGCCGCCGGTGAGGGTGTGTTCGCCGGTATCGACGAGGGTCACGCGCCAGGGCTCGGCGTGCTGTTCGTGGACTTCCATGCGGTTGTCGCGCATGTCGAAGGTGACGTCGGAGGTGTGCAGGAAGTAGTTGGCGAAGTACTCCTTCACCACATAGCCCTTGTAGCCGAGGCAGATGATGAAGTCGGTGACCCCGTGGCAGGTGAAGATCTTCATCAGATGCCACAGGATCGGACGCCCGCCGATGTCGACCATCGGTTTGGGTTTGAGGTGCGTTTCTTCGGCCAGCCGGCTGCCCAGCCCGCCGGCGAGGATGACTGCTTTCATGCCCGTGCGCCCATTGACCTTTAGGGCACATCCTAAGGCTTTGAGGCAAGTTCAAGGCATAAAACAGGGGCGCATTTCGCCCTTAATTCATTGCGCGGCGCGCAAACGCTGCGGATCGGGCGTGGGCAGGTGACGCCAGTCGGGCGGCAGTGAGGCGGCGTCGATGGCGCCGTAGCCCCAGGTGGCGGCAAAGAAGGCGAGGCGATTGGCGCGGGCCGCTTCGCCGTCTTCGCGGCGGTCGCCGATGTAGGCGGTGGTGGTGGGGTCGATGGCTTGCTCGGCGAGCTGGCGGGCGATCATCGTGGCCTTGTCGGGCAGGCGCGGGGTGACCATGTCGAGGGCGTAGACCGTGGTGAACAGGGCGTCCCAGCCGAGCATGGCGAGGATCTTTTCGGTCGGGTGGAGGCGCTTGTTGGTGGCGATGTGCAGCGGATGACCGGCGGCGTGGAGGGCGCGCAACATGGCATCCACACCGTCGTAGGCGGTGGTGCGGGTGAGCCCTTCGCCATCGTAGGCGGCCTTGAAGTGGGCGCTCAGGGCGTCGATGACGGCCGCGTCGGCGCTGCCGCTGAGCAGTTGCAGGGTCTCGGTCAGCGGCGGGCCGATGATGTCGGCGCTGATGGCGCGTACCGGGTGGCGGCCGGCGGCGTCGAAGGCGCTGTGGAAGCTGGCGAGGATGGCGGGTGCGGAGTCGACCAGCGTGCCGTCGAGGTCAAAGATGAAAGTGTGGAGGCGGGGCATAGCGAGCGTCGACAGGTGATGAGCCGGCATTGTCGCATGCCGGGCGCGGGCGCTCAGGCCATCATCACCCGGTTCTTGCCGGCGCGCTTAGCGCGGTACATCGCCTTGTCGGCGCGGTCGACGGCCATTTCGGGGGCCTCGTCTTCTTCGATCCGGGCCACCCCGGCGCTGAAGGTGATGAGCATTTTCTGGCCTTCGGCGAGGAAGTAGCGGCTGGTCAGCGCACGCTGCAGGCGCCGCAGCGCCTCGACGGCGTGTTCGGCGTCGGTGTCGGGGAGGAGGATCAGGAATTCTTCCCCACCGTAGCGCCCCACGCTGTCTTGCGGGCGCAGGTTGTCCTTTACCACTTCGGTCAGGTGGCGGAGCGCGGCGTCGCCGGTGTGGTGGCCGTGGGCGTCGTTGATGCGCTTGAAGTTGTCGATGTCGAGCAGGGCCACGCACAGCGAACTGTCGCGCCGGCTGGCGCGGGCGATCTCGCGTTTGAGCGCTTCGTCCAGCCCCTTGCGGTTGAGGATGCCGGTGAGCGGGTCGTGCCGGACCAGCTCGCTGGTGTTGTGCAGTTCGGTTTGCAGCTTGGCGATTTCGGTGTTGGCCAGCTCGACTTGCTGCTGCAGCGCGTCGAGGTCGTCCTTGGAGCGGCGGGCGTCTTCCTGCACCACGCGGGTCTCGCGCAGCATCTCTTCAACCACGTCGGAGAGCTGGTTGATGTCGACCGCGCTTTCGATCCGTTCGGCGCAGGCTTCCAGGGTGTCGTGATAGCTGCCGGTCGAGCGGCTCATGTCGGCGAGGCGGTCCACGAAGCCGGCCAGCATGTGTTTGAGCCGCTGCTGCGCGTTCGACAGCTCCTGCTTGAGCCGTCCCTGCTGGTCGATCACGTCGCGCAGGCGGCGCTCGACCTCGTCCAGGGTGCGGATGTCGAGCGGTTGCGCGAAGGCCTGCTGCAGCACCGTGAGCTGGCCGGTCAGCCACTGGTCGTCGAGCACCAGTTGGCTGATGTTCTGCATGATGAGCTGGAGCAGCGCGACCAGCGCGCGGCGGATGCCGGCCTGATCCTCGCCGGCCCATTCGAGCTTGAGGGTCAGCTCCGACACATCCGCCAGCAGCGCCGACAGGGATGCGCGGGCGGGGGCGTCGTCAAGGCGGGTGCCGAACGCCTGCACGGCGGTGGCAAGCTTTGGGTTGTCCTCCAGCAGGGCGCTCACGCCGCGCTGCATGAGAGTGTTCAGATCAGCACCCAGTTCCGGCGCGAGGAGGGTCTCTGCCATCACCGCCCCGGCCGCAGGCACGGCGTCCGAGGATGCGGCGACAGATGTCTCTGCCGGCGCGGCGCTGTGGCTGTTGGGCGCGGCGGTCCAGGTGTTGATCAGCCCCAGCAGGCGGCTGTGGAGGGTTTTGGCGTCGGCGCTGGAGGCCTGGAGGACGTGCTTGAGGGCGTCTTTCTTGCGCGCCGTGGTGAGCTCTGCGTGATGGCGTTCAAGCTGTTCGAGCATCTGTTCGAGCAGCGGCGCCCAGGCGATGGCCTGGGTTTCGCTGGTCGCGCTCAGGTCCAGGATGGCCTTGCTGATCGGCGCCCATTTTTGCAGGCTGATCGCCTGTTCGAAGTGGCGCGCAAAGCGCAGTTGGGCGGGGGTGCTGCGCGGCAGGGCAGCGGCAATCCGTTTCAGCGATTGCGTCGGAAAGCAGTCGTCTTCCTTGATGCCCGCCACTTGCTGGTAGAACGTGCGGTAATTGTCCGGCGTGGGCGCCACCCGCGCCGTGGCAAGCCGGCGGATGGTCTCTCGGGCGATTTGGGGCGGAGTGGTGAAGGCCGGCATGTGCGTGGGTGTCCGGGTAACTCTTGGAATAACGGCGTGCCGGGGTGTGACTTTAGTCTCAAACTGGCAGTCCGTCAGGGCGGAATCATGCCGTTGGCACGGTCTCCGAGACTACTCGACGAGTTTGAACTTGAGTCCGTAGTGGGTCAGTTCGGCGTTGTTGCGCAGATGCATTTTTTCGAGCAAGCGGGCGCGGTAAACGCTCACCGTTTTCACGCTCAGGCCGAGTTCGTCGGCGATCTGGGTGAGTGTTTTTCCCGACGCGATCATGCACAGGGTCTGGTATTCGCGGTCGGAGAGTTTTTCGTGCAGCGGGCGGTCGGTGTCGTCGCCGATCGCTTCGGCCAATTCCATCGCGAGGGTGGCGCTGACGTATTTCTTGCCGCTGGCGACCTGGCGGATGGCGGTGACGAGTTGGTCGGGCGCGCTCTGCTTGGTGAGGTAGCCGGCGGCGCCGGCCTTGAGCGCGCGAATGGCATATTGCTCCTCCGGGTACATGCTGAGGATCAGTACCGGCAGCCGGGGTTGCTCCTTCTTGAGCAGCTTGAGGGCGTCGATGCCGTTGCGGTCGGGCATGGAGACATCCATCAGCACCACGTCCCATTCCCCTTCGCGGCTCAGTTGCAAGGCTTCGACGCCGTTGCTGGCCTCGCCGGCAACCTCCATGTCTTCGGTGTCGGAGAGAATCTGGCGCAGGCCCTGGCGGACGATGGCGTGATCGTCGGCGATCAGCACCCGGAGGCGTTTGTTCATGAGGACGTTTCCTGGTCGGCGGGGAGCGTCGAAGGCGCTGGGAGGGTGACTTGCAGCAAGGTGCCGTGTGGGATGCGCGGGCGCAGGCTGACCTCGCCGCCAAGGCTGGCGACGCGCTCGCGCACCCCGCGCAGGCCGAAGGAGCGCGGTTTGCCCAGATCGGCGTCCGACACCCCTTTGCCGTCATCGCCGACTTCCAGCACGATGCCGTCGCCGGTGTGCATCAGGCGGATGTCGACGCTGCCCGCCTCGGCGTGTTTGCTGACGTTGGTCAGCGCTTCCTGAAAAATCCGGAACAGCGCGGTGGATTCGCCCTCCGGCAGGTCGATGTCGTCGTCCGCGCAGCGGATGTGGCAGGCGATCCCGGTGCGCTGGGCGAAGTCCTCGGCGTGGCTCTCGATCGCCGCGGCGAGGCCGAAGTCCTTGAGAATGCCGGGGCGCAGCTCGCGCGTGACCCGGCCGACGGTTTCGATCGCCTCGTCGATCAGGGCTTCAATCTGGCCGATCCGTTCGCGCAGCGCGGCGGGGTCCTGGTCAAGCCTGGCGCCGAGCAGCGAGGTCGAGAACTTGAGCGCCACCAGATGCCCACCGAGCACGTCGTGCACGTCCCGCGCGATGCGCTCGCGCTCCTCTTCCTTGGCGTGCTGGAGGTGGTTTGACAGCGCCTTCAGATGCAATTGCGAGGCGCGCAGTTCGGCCTCGGTGCGCTTGCTCTGGGTGATGTTCCACATCCCGCCTTCCCACAGTTCCACGCCGGCCTCGAGCATCCGCAGCGAGCCGCGCAGGTTGATCCATTTGGTATCCCCGGCGGCGAGCTGGATCTGCCCCTCCCAGTTGAGCTTGCCGCTCAAGCCCGCTGCCTCGTCGAGCGCGGCTTGCAGCGCGGCGCGCGCCTCGGGCAGCAGACGCGCCTCGAACAGCGCGCCGTCGGCGCACAAGGCCTGCGCGCTCACCCCCAGCAGCATGTCGGTGGCCTCGCTGGCGTAGAGGAAGCTGAGACCGCCGCCGGGCTGGCGCTGCATCTGGAAAATGACCCCCGGCGTGCTGGCCGCCACCGCCTGCAGGCGCGCCTCGCTCTCCTGCTGGGCGCGCAGGGCGCTGCGGCGCTGGCGACGGTTCTCGGCTTCGCGCAGTTCGCGTTCGACCGCCGGCACCAGCCGCTCCAGCCGGTTCTTGGTCAGGTAGTCGTGCGCGCCGGCGCGCATCGCGGCAATCGCGGTTTCCTCCCGGATCGCGCCGGAGACGATGATGAAGGGGATGTCGAGATCGAGCTGCTGCATGATCCCCAGCGCGGCGATGGCGCTGAAGCCGGGCAGATCGTGGTCGCTGAGGATCAGGTCCCAGGGCTGCGATCGGAGCGCCGTTTCGGTGCCCGCGGGGGTGTCGACGCGCAGCACGTCGAGGAGGTAGCCGGCATGGCGAAAACGGTGCGCCAGCAACAGGGAGTCGTCCTCGTTGTCTTCGATCATCAAGACCTGCAGACGGCGCGGCAGGGCGGTTTCGATGGGCATGGGGCGGGTCGGGCGCCGCGTGACGGGCGGCAACGGGGAAATTATGCCGTGTGCGGCACCTCCCGCCAAATTGCTGCACCGCCCAAGCCGCTGGGCTATAATCGGCCCCCTGCCGGTTTAGCTCAGTTGGTAGAGCAACCGCCTTGTAAGCGGTAGGTCGTGGGTTCAAATCCTACAACCGGCACACCCCTCCTGCGGGTCTTCTGCGTCCTGTTTTTCCACAACGTGTCATCCATTCCGCCTTGATCACTGGGTCAATGAGCATAAGGCCCGACCGTTTCATTGTGGGCGACGCTACGAGCGCTACGCTCCCTGGGATGGCGCTATCTGGCGGTACTGGACTGTTGGGTCTATTGGGCCTTCGTCATATGGGTTCGGATGACGAATGAAAAACACCGTATCGCCACCGACCTCCTTGATATAGGCGTAGTCGGCATTGCCGCATGTCAAACAGTTGGCGATGTGCTTTGCTTGCGACAGGGAATCAAACTGGTCAATGAAATGGCGGTGCTTGGTCTTGCCCGCGATGCGTACGGCGTAGAGCAGATACATGTCTGCCGCCCCCCTTGAATCGCCATGTTGGTACGGTTCGTATTATACCGTAAACATAGGGGGCGTATTTCTTAATTATCTGATTTTAAATATTAAATCGCGGTAAAAGTGCTGCTTTTTTATCGCGGTCAGGCGCTGTCGGCCTGCGCCTCGGCGTGGTGTTCCGGGATGGCGTAGCTGGCCAGCACGCGGGTAATGTCCTTGTCGGGCAGCACCGCGGCGTCAAAAAAGCGGTCGGGTCCCAACTCGACGGGACGCTCGGCGCCGTCCATCTGCCAGGCGTCGGCATGCGCGCCCTCGGCTTTCCAGTCCTCGCCGGGACAGGCGTCGCCAAAGCCGACCGCGCTGCGATAGATGTCGGTGCGGTAGGTGGCGGCGCATAGCCGGGGAACGTTGTTGGGCAGGCGAGCTTGACCCCAGCGCACCATCTGTGCCAGCAGCCATGCGGCGTGGGAGTGCCAGGGGAAGTTGGCGGCGCCGGAATGGAAGCACTGGTGCATCGCCAGCGTGCCGTTGCCGGCGTCGCTGCTGGCCAGCGAGCGTTCGATCACGTCCGGGGCGATGTTCACATAACGGCCGTGGCTGAGGATCTCGCTCGCGCGGCTGCGGTTGTCGGGCTTGTCGAGCCACCAGCAGGCGTCGAGCAAGGCTTTGACCAGCGTGCGATGGGTATTGGGGTGGGCGTCGGCCCAGGCGCGGGTGACGCCGAGCACCTTTTCGGGGTGGTTGTTCCAGATCTGCCAGCTCGCCAGCAGCGGCACGCCGAAGCCGTCGTCGCGGGCGACGGTGTTCCACGGTTCGCCCACGCAGAAGCCGTCGATCATGCCGACGCCGAGGTAGTTCACCATTTGCGGCGGCGGAACCACCACCAGCTTGATGTCGCGGTCGGGGTCGATGCCGCCGCAGGCCAGCCAGTAGCGCAGCAGGTAGTTGTGGCTCGAATGCGGGGCGACGATGGCGAAAATGAGGTGACGCAGCCGCTCGCGCCTGCGCCGGTCGACTTCCGCCCTCAGCGCGAGCACCGCGGTGCGCGGGTCGACCGGCTGCTCCGGCGACAGGTTGAGGCGCGCATGGACTTCATGCGAGACGGTGATTGCGTTGCCGTTGCGCCCCAGACTCATGGCGGTGACCAGCGGCGTCAGCGAGGTGTCGAGGGCGGTCACCAGCGGGGTCGCGGCGAGCATCTGGGCGCCATCGAGCAGGCCGAGCGAGACCTTGTCCTGGACGTTGTTCCACGACGATTCACGCGATAGCGTGACGTTCAGCCCGGCCCCCTTGAAGAAACCTTCTTCCAGCGCGACCGCCAGCGGAGCGCAGTCGATCAGGGGCAGAAAGCCGAGCGTGAGGTGTTGTTTTTCAAGCACTTTTCCTGCCCGCGCGGGGTGCGAGGCGACCCAGTTGTCCATGAACACCACCGAGTCGTCGTCGGCTGGGGCAAGTGACTCCTGCGCGGGCGGGCGGGTGGCCGGGCCGTGTCGGCCCAGCTGGCTGTGCAGGGCTTCGCGCAGGCTCTTGGCGGCGGGGGAACGAGCGAGGTCGACGCGCGCCCGCGGGCGCAGCAGATCGACGCCATGCAGGGCATACAGCACGTCGTCGCCATCCAGCTTGAGGCACAGCACCCGGTCGGCGAACAGCACCGCCTGGTCGATGTCGTCGGTGGCGAAGATCAGGGTGGTGGCCATCCGGTCGTGCAGGTCGAGGAACATGTCCATGCACTGATGGCGCGGGGTTTCGTCGAGCGCGTCGAACAGGTGGTCGATGAACAGAACGCCCGGTTCGGTGATCAGGCCGCGCGCGAGCTGGACGCGCGCGCGGGCGTGGGGCGAGAGCCGGCGCAGGCCCAGCGGGCCGACGTCGTCCATGCCGACCAGGTGGAGGTTGTGGTTGACCCAGCGATCGATCTCGTCCGGTCCCAGCCCGCGCTGGGCGCGCCCCGTGGCGGCCTTGCGCAGGTAGCCAGCCACGCTGCGAAAGGCGCTGCCCTCGGCGCTCAGACTGATGCGGGTAATGCGTGGGTCGGGGGCGCGCAGTTCGCGCTGGTTGAGCAGGACGCCCCCGCGGGCCGGGGCGACTTCGCCCGCCAGCGCGTTGAGCATCGCCTGCGCCAGACCCGGCTGCGCACCCACGATGGCAAGCGCGTCGCCTTCCTTGACGGTGAGGTCGAAGTCCTCCAGCTGCCAGTGCCCTCCGTCCGGCCGGGGCAGCGGCAGGCTCAGTCGCGTAGCAATCAGTTGCGTCACTCGGAGTCCCTGTCGAGGTAGCACGCCCGGGGCTGCAGGCGCAGGTCGGTGACTATTCTAAACGCCGGATGATGCGATGCACAAAGTTTGTTTGGTCGGACCGCTCAGGCCTCGTCGAGCGGGGTGACGGTGACGGCGACCTCCGGCTCATGTCCGCCGCCGCCGAGAATCACCCCGCGCAAGGGGGAAACGTCGCTGAAATCACGGCCCCAGGCCAGGGTGATGTGCTGGGTGTCGGGGAGCAGGTTGTTGGTCGGGTCGAACTCGATCCAGCCGTCGGCGCTGCCGGGCGCATAGACCGCCACCCAGGCGTGCGAGGCGTCGGCGCCGATCATGCGCGGCTGGCCCTCGGGGGGGTGGGTGAGCAGGTAGCCGCTCATGTAGCGGGCCGGCAGCCCCTTGGCGCGCAGGCAGGCGATCATCAGGTGGGCGAAGTCCTGGCACACCCCGCGCTTGTTCTTGAGTACTTCGAGCACCGGAGTGGCGTCGGTGGTGGCCTCGGGATCGAATTCGAACTCGGTGAAGATCTTTTCCATCAGCGCAGCGGTCGCTTCGAGCACAGGGCGTCCGGGGGGAAAGCAGTCGTCGGCATAGGCGGCCAGCTCGTGCTTGACGCGCACGTGCGGTGATTCGAACAGGTAGCGCTTGGCGGCCAGGTCGTCGATGTCCGGATGCCCGCCGCTGCGGTAGGTGAGGCGCTCGGCGAGTGCGTCCCAGGCGATCGACTCAAGGGTGTCGA
This sequence comes from Rhodocyclaceae bacterium, assembly GCA_020446005.1. GTDB lineage: Bacteria > Pseudomonadota > Gammaproteobacteria > Burkholderiales > Rhodocyclaceae > Nitrogeniibacter. The sequence goes on from JAGRFO010000074.1 coordinate 10,556, forward strand.
TGCGGTGCGGATGCACTTCGATGTGCATCTCCGAGCAGATGTGCAGCGCGTCGTGAGGCTCGTAGAAGGCGAACCACTCGACCGGGTTGCCGAAGGTGTCGGTGCCCAGCTTGCGCCAGTCGGGCGCGGGGTCGACGTCCAGCCGGTAGTCGAGGCAGTTCTGCCACTGCGAGGCGCGCGGCAGCAGGTGCAGCATCTGCTGCGACAGCGACACGCTGCTGCCGTAGTCGTAGCGCGTTTCGTGAATGACGTGGTAGCGGGCCATGGTGAATCAGCGGGCGAGCGTCTGGTGGCTGACCGCGCCAACGTGGCTGAAAAAGCGCATGCCGATGCGGTTGGAGAGGTCGTAGGCGGCGAATTCGAGTGACTTGAGGCAACGCGCGAACTCGACACAGGCGATATCCGGGGTGTCCTGTAGTGGGGCCAGATCGATCGCCCGGAAGGCCGAACAGGCGGCCGAGAATTCGTCGCCGGGCACTTCGCCAAGGTCTTCTTCGAGCAGCAGCAGATAGTGCTCCAGCGCGTTGACCTGGAACATCACCGAATGCGGGTTGCTCTCGTCGAACACGATCAGGTCGACCACCGTGAGCAGGTCGGGGGTGCGCAGGTAGCGCGAGCGATAGGTGATGATGCTGTCGGAGAATTCAAGCAGCCATTCGAGATGGCGGCCGCTGCGGCCGGGGAAGGTGCGCAGGAAGGCGCTGATCGCCCCGGCGAGAAAGCCGAGCCGCTCGACCCGTCGGCCCACCAGGAGCATCCGCCAGCCGATGTCGCGGGTCATGTTGTCCATGGTGAAGCCGGTGAGCGACGAGGAGACCTGCAGCAGGCGATCGAGCAGCATGAGGATCTCGCCCAGTTCGACCTCCGCCCCGGTGGGGGCCTGAACGTCGCGCTGGAGGCGGTTGAGCGAGTACCAGTGGTCCAGCGACAGGCGCTCACGCACCTGCGAGGCGGCCCAGAACAGCCGGCCGATGGTGTCGGCAACGCTGTTTTGGGTGGTGGCATCGTGCACGGCTGCGCGCAGCCGTGTTTCGACCGGAATCCACTCGGCTTCTTCGCTGTCTTCTTCGTCGTTCTCCTCGCGGCCGGGGGGGAGAATTTTCATCTCCAGACAGAGCGCCACCAGCGCTTCGAATTCCGGCGTGCTTTCGCCGCCGTTGTCGATGTAGTGCGCCAGCGCCAGACGCAGCAGCCGCGTGGTGCCATCGAATCGCTCGGCGTAACGGCCTTGCCAGAACAGGTTTTCCACCACCCGGGAGGAGAGGTTGTTGCCCGCGCGCACCAGCGTGCCCTTGCCGTTGGCCGGCTTGAGCAGGCTGAAGGTGTCGACCGCGCTGTCGGCCAGCACCCAGGTGTCCTTGGCCGCGCCGCCGCGCTGCATCGACAGGACCAGCGCATCGGCGCTGCCGGCGGCGCGCGCCAGCCCGCCGGGCATGACCTGATAGCCCTCGGGTGTGGCCACCGCGTACAGCCGCAGCCCGACGCTGCGCGGTTGCAGGCCGTGGGCGTGCTCGCGGCTCCACACCGGGGCCTGCGACAGGCGGACCAGTTCCTGCGCGACGTAGGCGTGCGAGCGGGCGCGGATGCGGCGCACCATCTCGTCGCGCGCGGCGCCTTTGAGTTCGCGACCGAACACCGGTTCGAGTCGTTGCGAGGGGTAGGTGCCCTTGATGACCAGCGCGTCGAGGTTGTCGAGCACATACTCGCGCGCCGGCGCTTCGCCGCACCACCAGGTCGCCACCGAGGGCAGCATCAGCTCCTCGTCGAGCAGGCGTCGCGCGATCGCCGGCAAAAAGCCCATCACCGCGCTGGAGCCGGGTAGCCCGCTGCCCAGCGCGTTGCTGATCATCACCCGCCCGGCGCGCACCGCGTGGAGCAGGCCGGGGATGCCGAGGGCGGAGTCGCCGCGCAGTTCGAGTGGATCGCAGAAGTCGTCGTCCTGTCGGCGCAGGATGGCGTGCACCCGGCGCAGGCCGGTGAGGGTTTTGAGGTACACCGTGTCGTCGCGCACGGTGAGGTCCTGCCCCTCGACCAGCGGGTAGCCCAGATAGCGCGCGAGGTAGGCGTGCTCGAAGTAGGTTTCGTTGTACGGGCCGGGGGTGAGCAGGACCACCAGCGGCTGTTCGCCTTCATCGACCGGCGCCCACTGCTGGTAGCTTTGCTGCAGGGTGGCGAAGAACGAGGCCAGCCGCTGCACCCGAAGATCGCGGAAGAGTTGCGGAAAGACGCGCGAGACGATGAGCCGGTTCTCCAGCGCGTAGCCGGCCCCCGAGGGCGCCTGGGTGCGGTCGCCGATGACCCACCAGTGGCCGTCCGGCGAGCGCGCCAGATCGACCGCGTAGTGGTGCAGGAAGACCCCGCCGGGAGGCTTGACGCCGTGGCACGGCCACAGGAAGCCGTGTTGCCCATAAACCAGCGAGGGCGGCAGCAGCCCTTCGCCAAGCAGGTGCTGGCTGCCGTAGAGGTCGGCCAGCACGGCGTTGAGCAGGCGCGCGCGCTGGGCGACGGCGTCGCTCAACTGGCGCCATTCGTCGGCGGCGATGATCAGCGGCAGGGGGTCGAGCGCCCAGGGGCGGTCGCGCCCGTCGGGATCGCCATAGACGTTGTAGGCGATGCCGTTCTCGGCAATGCTGCGGTCGGTCACTTCGACCCGCTGGCGCATTGCCGCCGGGCTGGCGGACTTCAGGTGCTGGAGCAGGGTGTGCCAGTGCGGGCGGACCGTGCCATGCGCGTCGAGCATCTCGTCAAAGCGGTCGGCGGGACGCGAGTAATGGGAAAACAGTGGGGGCGGCATCGGAAAATCAGCGCAGCGGCGAAACGGTGGTCAGTGCACGGAGGCCGATATTAACTGCTTGTCGATAGCGCAAACAA
>JAGRFO010000075.1 GCA_020446005.1 Rhodocyclaceae bacterium
GGGCGGACCACGCCAGATGCGGGCTGAGGTTGGCGCTGAGTTGGACATGGCCCTCGGCAGCGGGCACGCCAAAAGCGTACTTGCCGTCGATCGGCGCGCCGTCGGTGAGGCTGTGGCTGGTGAGTTTCATGGCGATCCTCCGTGAAGGTGGCAAAACGCGGTCGGCCCCATTCTAGGCTGCGCGACGCGAAAAATCGCGCGGTCGGAATCCGAGCGCAAACAGGGTGGCGAAGTAGGCCAGCGCGCCGGCCAGCACGATGCCGCCCAGCCGCAGCGCGCGGGCCCAGCCGTGCTCGACGGTCCAAGCGGCGTCCTGCCCTTTGCCCAACCACATCACCGCTGCCAGCACGGCCAGCGCGATGGCAATCTTGAACGCGAACCGCGTCCAGCCCGGCTGCGGCACAAACACCGCACGCGCGCGCAGGCCGCGGTACAGCAGGGCGGCGTTGAGGCAGGCGGCGAGGCCGATCGACAGCGCCAGCCCGGCATGCTTGAGCGGGCCGATGAAGGCCAGGTTCATGAGCTGCGTGGCGGCCAGCGAAATCAGCGCGATCTTGACTGGGGTGCGGATGTCCTGCCGCGCGTAGAAGCCCGGCGCCAGCACCTTGACCAGAATCATGCCGGTCAGGCCGACGCTGTAGGCGATCAGCGCCGGGCGGGTCTGCATCACGTCGCTGGCGGCGAAGGCGCCGTAATTGAACAGGGTGGCGATCAGCGGCACCGCGAGCACCGCCAGCGCGAGCGCCGCGGGCAGGGTGAGCATCAGCGTCAGGCGCAGCCCCCAGTCGAGCAGTTCGGAGAATTGGCCCGGGTTTTCGTCCGCGTGACATTTGGCCAGGCTGGGCAACAGAATGGTGCCCAGCGCGACCCCGAGCAGCCCGGCCGGGAACTCCATCAGCCGGTCGGCATAGTAAAGCCACGAGACGCTGCCGCTGACCAGAAACGAGGCGAAGATGGTGTTGATGAGCAGCGACACCTGACTGACCGAGACACCCAGCAAGGCCGGCGCCATCAATTTGAGGATGCGCCGCACGCCGGGATCGCGCGGTGCCAGATCGAAGCGCGGCAGCATGCCGATGCGCGCCAGCGGCCGCAGTTGCAGGACCAGTTGCAGGATGCCGCCGATGAACACCGCCCAGGCCAGCGCCAGCACCGGCGGGTCGAACCAAGGCGTGGCGAACAAGGCCATGCCGATGAAGCTGAGGTTGAGCAGCACCGGGGTGAAGGCCGGGATCGCGAAGCGGCTCCAGGTGTTGAGCACGCCGCCAGCCAAGGCGACCAGCGCCATGAAGAAAATGTAGGGGAAGGTGATGCGCGTCAACTCGACGGTGAGCGCGAATTTTTGTGCGTCGGCCGAGAAGCCCGGCGCCGAGATGTAGATCACCCACGGCGCGGCGAGGGCCCCGAGAATGGAGAGCAGGAGTACCGCGATCCCCAGCAAGGTGGCGACCCGACTGACCAGTTGCCGGGTTTCATCCTCGCCGCGGCGGTTCTTGTACTCCGCCAGAATCGGGACGAAAGCCTGCGAAAACGCGCCTTCGGCGAACATCCGCCGCAACAGGTTGGGCAGGCGGAAGGCCACGAAGAAGGCATCGGTCGCCACGCCGGCGCCGAAGCTGTGGGCGATGACGAAATCGCGCACGAAACCGAGGATGCGCGACAGCAAGGTCATGCCGCTGACGGTGGCCAGGGCGCGGAGCAGATTCATTCGGTCGCAGGCCGCGTAAGCGGGGGGCGGAAAATGCAAAATGATACTGTGTTCCCGCCCCATCGGTTTGCCGATGCGCCGAGGCTTGCGTCATTCAAATCAGCAAGATACAATCGCCGGCTTTTAGCACTCACCAAACGGACAGACACCTATGGCCAATACGGCACAAGCCCGCAAGCGCGCCCGTCAGGCAACCGCGGCCCGCGCTCACAACGCCAGCCTGCGCTCGCGTTTCCGCACGGCGATCAAGGCTGTGCGTAGCGCGGTCGAAGCCGGCGACCAGGACGCAGCCCGCGCCCTGTTCAACGCTTCCCAGAAAACGATCGACAGCATTGCCGACAAGAACATCGTTCACAAGAACACGGCGGCCCGCTACAAGAGCCGTCTGTCTGCCGCGATCAAGGGCATGACGACCGCCTGATCGTCTGGCTGCATTGAAAAAGGCGACCGCCGGGGTCGCCTTTTTCATTTGTGCGCAGCGTCTTTGACGCTAGACGGCGCTGAGTTCCGGGTCGATCGGTTCGACCTTGAGGTTGTTGTCTTCAGCAAAGTTGACCAGAAACTTGTAGGCCAGCGGTTCGACATCGTGCAGGCGGCCATCCACCACCACGCTCTTGTCGCCCTGCAGGGTGCACCCCGGGCGGACATAGGGTGAGTAGGTCATCCGGTTGTCGGAACCGAAGGCGGACATGATCCCGCACAGGCGATCGGCCCAGTCGCTGGGCCGGAACTTGCGGTTTTCCCTGGTGACCCCGACGATAACGAAGCTCGCTGATCTGGTTGTCATGTTCTTGCTTCTTTATGGGCGATCCGGGCTGGACAACCCTCTCCGGAACACGCAGCGCCCATGACATCTCGATGGCGTCTGGCGGCGTTGCGCGAAACCGCGATTCTAGCAGAAATCATGCTCGAACCGATGGGGCGGTGGGCGCCGAAGCGGCTAGATTCAAGGCGATCCAGCCGGTCGATTGGGCGGGATATATGTACATCAAACCGCGTTTCACTTACCATCGTCAGCCTGTGGTGAAACGGCGGCGGCGGCCGCCGTATGTGTTTTGCGGCCAACAAAATGCAAGGTAGAGCACGATGTCGCATGTAATGAAAACTTACGGACGCTTGCCGGTTGCGTTTTCGCACGGGCAGGACGCGTACCTTTTTGACACCAACGGCAAGCGCTACCTCGATGCGCTGGCGGGGATCGCGGTGTCCACCCTAGGCCACAACCATCCCGTACTGGTCCGCGCCCTGGCCGAGCAGGCGGGGCGGGTGCTGCACACCTCCAACCTGTACACCATCCCAACTCAGGAAGCATTGGCCGATCGTCTGGCAGCGCTTGCCGCCATGGACGAAGTGTTCTTCTCCAATTCCGGCTGTGAAGCCAACGAGGCGGCGATCAAGCTGGCGCGCTACTACGGCCACAAGCGCGGCGTGGAAAAGCCGGCCATCGTGGTGATGGAGCAGGCCTTCCACGGACGCACCCTGGCGACACTTTCAGCGACGGGTAATCGCAAGGTTCAGGCGGGTTTCGAGCCGCTGGTGTCGGGCTTCATCCGGGTGCCGTTCGACGACATCGCGGCGATCGAACAACTCGCGGTGAGCAGCCAGAGCGTGGTCGCCGTCATGCTCGAACCGATCCAGGGCGAGGGTGGCATCAATGTCGCCCACACCAAGTATCTGCAAGCCCTGCGCCGAGTCTGCGATGCACACGGCTGGCTGCTGATGTTCGACGAGGTGCAGTGCGGGGTGGGGCGCACCGGTGCGTGGTTTGCCCATCAGCATGCTGGCATCCGGCCGGACGTGATGACGCTGGCCAAGGGGTTGGGGTCGGGGGTCCCGATCGGCGCTTGCCTCACGGCCGGACGTGCGGCCGGGGTCTTCGGGCCGGGCAATCACGGCTCGACCTTCGGCGGCAATCCGCTGGCGTGCACCGCCGCGCTGACCACGCTGGACGTACTCGCCAACGACAATCTGCTCGACAATGTGGTCGCTCGCGGGGCGCAGATTCGCGAAGGACTGGCCGCCGCGCTGGCCGGTGTGGATGCCTTGGTGGCAATTCGCGGCCAGGGCTTGATGATTGGCGTCGAACTCGACCGTCCCTGTGGCGCGCTGGTGGGGCAGGCACTCGATGCGGGGCTGTTGATCAACGTGACCGCCGAGCGGGTCGTGCGCCTGCTGCCGCCGCTGACATTCTCCGAAGCCGACGCCAACGCCCTCGTCGAGACCCTGGCGCCGCTGATCCGGAACTTTGTTTCCGCCTAAATGCAAGAGCGAGGCATGGACGCGATCAAACACTATCTTCAGTTCAAGGATTTTTCCGCCGAGGAGTACGCCTACGTCTTTGAGCGTTCGCGGTGGATCAAGGACAAGTTCAAACGCTACGAGCCCTATCACCCCTTGTTCGACCGCACGCTGGTGATGATCTTCGAGAAGGCCAGCACCCGCACCCGGCTGTCTTTCGAGGCCGGCATGCACCAGATGGGCGGCTCGGCGATCTATCTCAACACGCGCGACTCGCAATTGGGGCGAGGCGAGCCGATCGAGGACGCGGCGCAGGTGATCTCGCGCATGAGCGACGCGGTGATGATCCGCACCTTCGAGCAGGCCGTGATCGATCGCTTTGCGCAGAACTCGCGCGTGCCGGTCATCAACGGGCTGACCAACGAATACCATCCCTGCCAGATTCTGGCCGACATCTTCACCTTCATCGAGCATCGCGGCGACATCCGCGGCAAGACGGTGGCGTGGATCGGGGACTCCAACAATATGTGCAACACCTGGCTGCAAGCCGCCGAGCTGCTGGACTTCAACGTTCACGTCTCAACCCCGCCGGGTTACGAGGTGGAGCCGGAGCGTGCCGGACTCTACGGCACCCATCACTTCGAGCAATTCGCCGATCCGATGGAAGCCTGCAAGGGCGCGGATCTGGTCACCACGGACGTGTGGACCTCGATGGGTTTCGAGGCGGAGAACGAAGCGCGCAAAGCCGCCTTCGCCGATTGGTGTGTCGACGGCGACATGATGCGCGTGGCGGCGCCCGAGGCAGTGTTCATGCACTGTCTGCCGGCACACCGCGGCGAGGAAGTGACCGCCGAAGTCATCGATGGCGCGCAGTCGGTGGTGTGGGACGAGGCGGAGAACCGCCTCCACGTACAAAAGGCTCTGCTGGAATATCTGGTGGTCGGACGGGTCGAAAACTGACCGGCCGCGGGTTTGAAACGGCCGCGCGATCCGTGGTCAGCAATTTCTCGGGAAAAATCATGAGCGATGTTAACAAGGTGGTGCTTGCCTACTCGGGCGGGCTGGATACTTCGGTGATCCTGAAGTGGCTGCAGGATACCTACCGGTGCGAGGTGGTCACCTTCACCGCCNNGACCTCGGCCAGGGCGAGGAACTCGAGCCGGCGCGCCACAAAGCGCTGAAGGCCGGGATCAAGCCGGAGAACATCTTCATCGACGATCTGCGCGAAGAGTTTGTGCGCGATTTCGTGTTCCCGATGTTCCGCTGCAACACCGTCTATGAAGGCGAATACCTGCTCGGCACCTCGATTGCGCGCCCGCTCATCGCCAAGCGCCAGATCGAGATCGCGCGCCAGACCGGGGCCGACGCGGTGTCTCACGGCGCCACTGGCAAGGGTAACGATCAGGTCCGCTTCGAGCTTGGCTACTACGCCCTGATGCCCAACGTGACGGTGATCGCGCCGTGGCGCGAGTGGGATCTGCTGTCGCGCGAGAAGCTGCTGGCCTATGCCGAGGCGGCGGGCATCCCGATCGAGATGAAGCACCGCCAGGGCGGCGCGCCGTACTCGATGGACGCCAACTTGCTGCACATTTCCTACGAAGGCCGGCATCTGGAAGACCCCGCGGCGGAAGCCGAGGAGTCGATGTGGCGGTGGACCGTGTCGCCCGAGGCCGCGCCGGAGACCGGCGTGTATGTCAATCTGGAGTTCGAGAAGGGCGATTTGGTCGCGATCGATGGCGTGCGCATGAAGGCCCATGAACTGCTCGCGCGTCTCAACGAAATCGGCGGCGCGCACGGCGTCGGCCGGCTCGATCTGGTCGAAAACCGCTACGTGGGCATGAAGGCTCGCGGTTGCTACGAGACGCCGGGCGGGACGATCCTGCTCAAGGCGCACCGCGCCATCGAGTCGGTCACGCTGGACCGCGAGACCGCGCACCTCAAGGATGACCTGATGCCGCGCTACGCCAGCCTGATCTACAACGGCTACTGGTGGTCGCCGGAGCGTCGGGCCTTGCAGGCGCTGATCGACCAGACCCAGCAAACCGTCAATGGCAGCGTCCGGGTTAAACTTTACAAAGGCAATGTCATCGTGGTCAGCCGCGATTCGGCCACCGATTCCTTGTTCGACCCGACGATCGCGACCTTCGAAGACGACGAAGGCGCCTACAACCAGAAAGACGCGCACGGCTTTATCCGGCTCAATGCGCTGCGCTTGCGAATTGCGGAGAATGCACGCATCAAACGGCGCTAGGAGCAATCGATGGACAGCGAAGCAATCCTGTTTGGCCTGACCGTTGCGGAGTTCGAAGAAATCTCCCTCAAGGTCTGTTTCAGCGGACTGATTCTTTACATGCTGTTCATCATCGGCAATCTGGCCAAAGAGTCAAAAGCCGGCAAGTACGGCACGGTGTGGATGTTTCTGGCGCTCGGGCTCGGTTTTGTCGGATTTGTCGCCAAAGGTCTGATCGCCCGGCTCATGGGCATCGAATAGAAAAAATCAAAACACGGGGGGGGGGGAATTCATGACGCAGGACGCGCAAATCGAAGGGGTCGCGGTGGCCGCGGTGGCCAACGTGTACTTCAGTGGCAAGTGCGTCAGCCACACGCTGACGCTGCCGGACGGGAGCCGCAAATCGGTCGGCGTGGTGCTGCCGGCCACGCTGACCTTCAACACTGCCGGACCAGAGGTGATGGAAATCGTGGCCGGCAATTGCGGCGTGCGGCTGGGGGGCGACGCCGAATGGCGCAGCTTCACCGCGGGACAAAGCTTCGACGTGCCGGCCAATTCGAGTTTCGATATTCAGGTGGTCGGCACGCCGATGCACTACGTGTGCCATTTCGGCTGATCCGCTCGTCATCGGGCAGGCCGCATCCGTGCGGCCTTTTTCATTTCTGCACACAGGGGAGATGGCATGCCAAGTTTCGACATTAGCTCGGAAGTCGACATGGTCGCGCTGCGCAATGCGATGGAGAGCGCCAATCGCAAGATCACCAATCGCTACGATTTCAAAGGGTCGAGTGCGTCGATCGAACTCACCGACACCCTACTGACGCTGCACGCCGACAGTGACTTTCAGATCGAGCAAATGATCGCCATCTTGCTGCCTGAAATGACCGCCAAGAAAATCGACGTTCGCTGCCTGGATCAGGGTGCCATCCAGAAAGTCGGTGGCAACAAGGTCAAGCAGGAGATTCGCGTCAAAGTGGGGGTCGAGCAAGAACTGGCCAAGAAGATCGTCAGGCTCATCAAGGACGCCAAACTCAAGACGCAGGCGTCGATCCAGGGCGACTCGGTGCGTGTCACCGGCAAGAAGCGCGACGACCTGCAAGACTGTATCACCCTGGTTCGCAAGGAAATGAGCGACTACCCTCTACAGTACGGTAACTTCCGCGACTGAGAACATCATGGACGTCTCATCAGCATCAGCAGCTTCGCTCGGCCAGATTCAGGCGCAGGCCGCAACGGCGGTGCAGAGCAAGGCACTCGACATTCAGGCGCAAACGGCACAGCAACTGGTCAACAGCCTGCCCGAGGTCCAGCCCGTGCCCGACCCGAACGCCAGCGTCGGCTCGCGCGTCGATATCTTCGTCTGACATTGCCCGACCCATCGCCCGCACCGGCCCGCGCCGGGGCGGGCGATATTCGTTTACCTGAAGGTCCCTGTCCGCCCTTCCATGCATTGAATTGCGCCGCTGCGGACGGTTACCATGAGCACGACTTCACGGATGCGAGGGGATACGGGTGCGCCAGCTGATGATCCTGTTCTGTGCTGCGGCGGGCTTGATGGTGGGCACCGCTCGGGCCACCGAGGTCGCCGTGACCGGTATTTTCGGCGCCAAGGCGGCCGTGCTGGTGATTGACGGCGGGCGACCGGTCACCGTGACAGTCGGGAAGCGCACGCCCGAAGGGGTCAAGGTGGTGTCGGTGCGCGGCGAGGAGGTGATTGTCGAGATCGACGGCGAAGCGCGTACCCTGCGGCTTGGGCAGCGCGTGGTCAAGTCCCCCGCCTCCAGCACGGAAGCCACCACGGTCACCCTTTCAGCCGACTCGCGCGGCCATTTCCTTACCCCCGGTACGGTCAATGGTTCGACCGTGCGCTTTCTGGTCGATACCGGCGCGAGCATGATTTCGCTGGGGCGCAGCGAGGCCGCCCGCGCGCGGATCGACTATCTGCGCCAGGGCCGCCCGAGCATGTCGATGACCGCCAACGGCCCGGTCCGCACTTGGGTGGTCAAACTCAACACGGTGCGGGTCGGCAGTGTGACGGTCCATAACGTGGATGCCGCGGTCCATGATTCCGAATTGCCGGTGGCGCTGCTCGGGATGAGTTTTCTCAACCGCATGGAAATGCAACGCAGCGGCGATACCCTCACGCTACGCAAACGCTACTGACCGGGGCTGACATCGAACCGCTGCACCAAGCCTCTCCTGGAAATCCTGCATTGCTCAACGCGACGTGCCTTCGCCAGCGTTTTGCCGATGCGCCCGGGCACGCCGCAGCGGTGCGCGACGAGGGTGCGCCCGCCCGACTGCGGCCTGCCGCCGTGCTGGTGCCGGTGGTCGACCGCCCGGACGGGCTCACGGTGTTGCTCACCCAGCGCACCGACCACCTGCACCATCATCCGGGTCAGATCAGCTTTCCCGGCGGGCGGGTCGAAGCGCGCGACATCAGCCCGAGCATGACCGCGCTGCGCGAGACGCATGAAGAAATCGGGCTGGCGCCGGCACGGGTCGAGCTGCTCGGCCAGCTCCCGGACTATCACACCGGCACTGGCTTTCGCGTCACTCCATTTGTCGGGCTGGTGCGTCCGCCCTTCGAGATCGTGCCGGACAGCTTTGAAGTGGCCGAGGTCTTCGAGGCGCCGCTGCACTTCCTGATCGACCCCGCCAACCGTCGGCGCGAACGGGTCATGATCGACGGCCGGGAGCGCACCTACTATGCGCTGCCGTGGCGTCACTACCATATCTGGGGCGCCACCGCCGGCATGCTGGTCAGCCTGGCGCATTTTCTGGGCGAAGAGACGTGATGTCTGCCTGCGGCGCGCGGCGCGATCAGATACGTACTGTCCGCATTTCATGACCTTGCTCGCGGTCATTCTGGCCTTGCTGATCGGGCAAGCGCGACCTCGCGCGTCACAGCCATGGCACATGCCGTGGTTCGAGCAGCCCGTCCGCCGGATCGCTGATCGCGCCCGGCACAATGGGCTGGTGTGGACGCTCGTCGTTGCCGGCGCAGCATTGGCCAGCCTCGCAGCACATCGACTGCTGCTCTCGCTTCATCCCACGCTGGCTTTTGGTTTTGATGTCGTGATTCTGTGCGCCATCCTCGGCGTGCATCGTGAAAACCACTTCTTCCGCGAGGTCCACGTCGCGCTGCGACTCGGGGAACTGACCCGCGCCCGTCAGTTTCTGAGCCAGTGGCGCGGGCACTACGACCCCTCGGCCGACGAAGCCGAAGTCGTCCGATTGTCGGTCGTCCAGGCACTGGTGGCATCGCATCAAAATGTATTCGCCACCGTGTTATGGTTTTCCCTCTTGCCCGGGCCGACAGGTGCTGTAATGTATCGCCTTGCCGCTGCGCTCGCTGCAAACCGGAGCGAGCGGCAGGACGATGGTCCGGAAGACCCCGGCGTGTTTGCGTGCCGGGCATTCCAGCACCTTGACTGGATTCCCGTTCGTCTGACCGCGACGACCTTTGCCGTGGTCGGCAACTTTGAGGACGCAATACTGTGCTGGCGAACACAGGCACAGCAGTGGCGGGGGCACAGTTCAGGTATATTGTTGGCCAGCGGGGGCGGGGCGCTGGGTGTGCGCCTCGGTTCGCCGATTGATCCGCATGGACACAGTGCGGATCGCCCCGAGTGGGGATGCGGCGATGTTCCCCGTGTCGAAATGATGCAGGCTACCGTCGGATTGATCTGGCGGGCTCTGTGTTTGTGCTTGCTTGTGCTGACCCTGATCGCAGTGGCGGCCTGAGCGGCATCCTGAACTTACTGGAGGGAGTACAGATGGCAAATCGTGAAGTGGTGGTTTTGAGCGCAGTGCGTTCGGCAATCGGCGCCTTTGGCGGCTCGCTGGCGGATTTCGAAGCGTCCGAGCTGGCCGGCATCGTCATGAAAGAGTCGGTTGAGCGCTCCGGCGTCGACCCCCAGCTGATCAACTACGTCACCGTCGGCAACTGCATGCCGACCGACGGCCGCTACGCTTATGTGTCGCGCGTGGCGTCCATTCAGGCCGGTCTGCCGATGGAATCGGTGGCGATGCAGGTTAGCCGTCTGTGCTCGTCGGGTCTGCAGGGCATCGTGACCACGGCGCAAAACATTCTGCTGGGCGATGCCGACTACGGCATTGGCGGCGGCGTCGAAGTCATGTCCAAAGCCGCTTACATGCTGCCGGCGCTGCGCACCGGCGCGCGCATGGGCGACACCCAGGCCATCGACAGCATGGTCGCGGTGCTGACCGACCCGTTCGGCGTCGGCCACATGGGGATCACCGCCGAAAACCTGGCGGCCAAGCACGGCTTCTCGCGCGAAGAGCAGGACGCGCTGGCGGTCGAATCGCAGCGCCGCGCCGCACTGGCCATCGACGAAGGGCGCTTCAAGTCGCAGATCGTCCCGATCGTCAAAAAGACCCGCAAGGGCGAAGTGGTGTTCGACACCGACGAGCACGTCAAGCGCGGCACCACCATGGAAGCGCTGGCGAAAATGCGCCCAGCCTTCAAGAAAGACGGCACGGTGACCGCCGGTAACGCCTCGG
>JAGRFO010000076.1 GCA_020446005.1 Rhodocyclaceae bacterium
CGCTACTGCCCGTCGATCGAGGACAAGATCCACCGCTTCGCGGACAAGGACAGCCACAACATTTTTCTGGAGCCGGAGGGGCTGGAGACGCACGAGATCTACCCCAATGGGATCTCCACCTCGCTGCCCTTCGACGTGCAGCTCGCGGTGGTCCGCAGCATCGCCGGCATGGAGAACGCGCACATCCTGCGCCCCGGTTACGCCATCGAGTACGACTATTTCGATCCGCGCAATCTCAAGAGTTCGCTCGAAACCAAGACCTTCGCCGGGTTGTTCTTTGCGGGCCAGATCAACGGCACTACCGGTTATGAGGAGGCGGCTGCGCAGGGCCTGCTCGCCGGCGCCAATGCGGCGCTGCAGGTGCAGGGCCGCGAGGCGTGGTGCCCGCGCCGCGACGAGGCCTATCTGGGCGTGCTGGTCGATGATCTGATCACCCGCGGGGTGGCCGAGCCGTACCGGATGTTCACCTCGCGCGCCGAGTTCCGGTTGAGTCTGCGCGAGGACAACGCCGATCTGCGGCTGACCGAAAAAGGGCGCGAACTGGGCCTGGTGGACGATGCGCGCTGGGCCGCCTTCTGCGCCAAACGCGATGCGATCGAGCGCGAAACGGCGCGCCTCAAGGCCACCTGGGCGCTGCCCGAGCGCGTGCCGGCCGAGGCCGCCGAGCAGGTGGTCGGCAAGGCGCTGGAGCACGAGTACAGTTTTTTCGATCTGCTGCGCCGGCCGGGCGTGCGTTATGCCGCGCTGATGTCCTTGCCGGGTGCGCCGGCGTCGCCGCAGACCGATCCCGCGGTGGTCGAGCAACTCGAGATCGCGGCCCAGTACCAGGGCTACATCACCCGCCAGCAGGAGGAGGTCGCTCGCGCCGCGCAGGCCGAATCGACCGCGCTGCCGCTCGATCTGGATTACGCGCAGGTGCGCGGGCTGTCCAAGGAAGTGCAACAGAAGCTGGCCGAGCATCGCCCGCAGACCATCGGTCAGGCGGGGCGGATTCAGGGCGTGACGCCGGCGGCGATCTCCCTGCTGCTGGTGCATCTGAAGCGCCGCGCCGGTGCGCGCGGTGTGGATGCCGAACAGAGGCTGGCATGAGCGAGCGCGAGGTGCTGTCGGGCGGTCTGGCCGAGATGGGGATTGAACTGCCCGACGCGGCACGCGACAAGCTGCTCGCCTATGCCGCCTTGCTGCGCAAGTGGAACACGGTCTACAACCTGACCGCGATCCGCGATGCGGACCAGATCATGAGCCGCCATCTGCTCGACTCGCTTGCCGTGTTGCCGCATCTGACGGCGGCCCAGCGCTTGGCGGATATCGGCTCCGGCGGCGGCCTGCCGGGCATCCCGCTGGCCATCGCGCGGCCCGCGCTGGCGGTCACCTCGATCGAGCCGGTGAACAAGAAGGCCAGCTTTCAGCAGCAGGCGCGGATCGAGCTGCAGTTGCCGAATTTCGAGTCGGTGTGCGCGCGGGTCGAGGAAGTGCGGCGGGAGGTGGGGTTTGACGCCATCATCTCCCGCGCCTTTGCCGAGCTGGCCGATTTTGTGCGCTTGAGCGCCCACCTGCTCGCGCCCGGCGGTCGCTTGCTGGCCATGAAAGGGGTGTACCCTGACGAGGAAATCGCCCGTCTGCCGGCCGGTTTTGGGGTGGCGGAAGTGGTCCCTCTGGCGGTGCCGGGGCTGGACGCGCAGCGCCACCTGATCATCATCGAACGGAATGGAAACGCCTGATGGCCCGAATTTTTTGTGTTGCCAACCAGAAGGGCGGGGTCGGCAAAACCACCACCTGCGTGAATCTGGCCGCCGCACTGGCGGCGCGCAAGCAGCGGGTGCTGCTGGTCGATCTCGACCCGCAGGGCAATGCTACCGGCGGCAGCGGGATCGACAAGCGCACGCTGACGCGCTCGGTGTACCACCTGCTGCTTGGGCTGGCCGATCTGGCGGCGGTGCGGGTGCGCTCGCCGGCGGGCCAGTACGATGTGCTGCCGGCCAACCGCGACCTGGCGGGCGCGGAGGTCGAGATGGTGGGCATCGACGCGCGCGAGCACCGGCTCAGCAAAGCGCTGGCGGGGGTCGCCGATGAATACGATTTCGTGCTCATCGACTGCCCGCCGTCCTTGTCGCTGCTGACCCTCAACGGGCTGTGTTCGGCGCACGGCGTGATCATCCCGATGCAGTGCGAGTACTACGC
>JAGRFO010000077.1:0-8501 GCA_020446005.1 Rhodocyclaceae bacterium
GGCCAGCCGCACCTCGGCCCAGCGCGCCACCCCGCCGCGCCACAGCTGGGTGGCCGCCAACACCGCAAACAGGAGCCCGCCCACGATCACCAGCGCATCGCCCGGCCGCAGCTCGGCCAGCCAGTCACGCCACGCGCCGCTCATGCGCCGGGCGGCTGGATGTGACCATCGCGGGCGCGCCGCGCCGACGAGCGATGGCGCACCATCACCCGCACGTTGTCGCGAAACGCGCTGGCCAGCCATTCGGCGAAATACACCGAGCGATGCTGCCCGCCGGTGCAGCCGATGGCCACCGTGAGATAGCTGCGGTTGTCGCGCAGATAGGCCGGCAGCCAGTTGGCGACAAAGCGCCGGATGTCCTCCGCCATGCGCCCGACCTCGGGAATCTTTTCGAGGAAGTCGACCACCGGCTGGTCCTTGCCGGTGAGCGGGCGCAGGCTGGTGTCGTAATGCGGGTTGGGCAGGCAGCGCACGTCAAACACCAGATCGGCATCCACCGGAATGCCGTACTTGAAGCCGAAGGACTCGAACAGCAAGGTCAGCCCTTCGGTGATGTCGAGCTGCATGAAGTCCTTGACCCACGCGCGCAGGGTGTTGGCCTGGGTGTCGCTGGTGTCGATGCGGTGGCCGAGCCGGGCGATCGGTTCGAGCGCCTCGCGCTCGGCGGCAATCGCCTCGGCCAGGGTGCGGCGGCCTTCGGCCAGCGGA
Source organism: Rhodocyclaceae bacterium (assembly GCA_020446005.1). Classification (GTDB taxonomy): domain Bacteria; phylum Pseudomonadota; class Gammaproteobacteria; order Burkholderiales; family Rhodocyclaceae; genus Nitrogeniibacter. Next base: position 709 of record JAGRFO010000077.1, read on the forward strand.
TGACGGCGGCGGGTCTCGGAAAAGCGCGCGATCAAGGTGTCGTCACGCGCGTCGAGGAAGATGAAGCGCAGGTCGGTCACCATCTCGCGCAAGCGCTCGATCTGCCCCGGCAGCGCCGACATCGACGCCCCGGAGCGCACATCCACCGCCACCGCCACGCGCTGATAGCCGGCGCTGTGCAAGGTGGTGATGAGCTGCGGCAGCAAGGTGGCCGGCAGATTGTCGACCACGTAGTAGGCCGCGTCCTCCAGCACGTTGAGGGCGATGCTTTTACCGGAGCCGGAAAGGCCGCTGATGAGAACGATCTGCATGAGTCGGTTTCGCTACAGGGTGAAACGAGTGTACCGCTAACCCGGGTGCATTACATCTGTTCGCGCCGCCTCAGGCGACGAGCAGCCAGTCGCCCTCCCGCCGCGCCGCGCCGGCCTTCTCCAGGCTATCCACCAGCCAGTCCGCCAGCCGCTCGGGGGTCTCATTGAGGAAGCGCGCGTTGGCGATGCGAAACAGCGGCACCCGCGCCATCCAGCCGGGCAGATCGTCGAGCGCCACGCGGCGCTGTTCGAGCAGGGCGAAGGTGGTGCACGCGCGGATGGCGTTGCGGGCGATGCGCGCGCCGTCTTCCTCGAAAGCGCGCAGCCGGGCGTAGGCGGCGGCAAGCGCATGGTCGACCTCGGCGAAGGGCGCGCCGTGGCCCGGGATGACGGCCCGGATGGGCAGCCGGGCGATGTGATCGAGGGTCGCGCGGGCGGCGCCGATGCCGTCCTCGGTGCCGAAAATTTCGACGAACAGCACCCCAAAGCCGTCACGCCACAGGGCATCTCCTGAGATGAGGACGCCGGTCTCCGGCTGCCAGTACATGAGCGCGTCCATGTCATGCCCGGGGGCGGCCAGCGCCTGCCATTCGCGCCCGCCCATGGCAATCGTCTCGCCGGCATGGGCGAGGTGGTCGGCGGAAAAGCGCTCGCCGCGCTGGTCAGCCACGGTCAGCAGCAGCGCGGCTTCGTCCCACTGCTGAACCGCAGCGTGCATGCCTTCGGGGATGGTGATGCGGCAATCGAAGCTACGCTGAACGGCCGCGTTCCCGCCGATGTGGTCCGAGTGGGAGTGGGTGTTGACGATGTCGGTGAGCGTACGGCCTTCGAGACCAGCGCGCACCAGCTCGATGGTCTGATCGGCGTGGCTCACATAGCCGGTATCCACCAGCGTGGCCGCCGCGCCATCGAAGAGCAGGATGTTGTTGGCCGACAGCCAGCCGCGCTCGAAGACGAGGATGTCGTCGGGCAAGGGGGCGCTCATCCGCGCCCCGTGGTGGCGTCAGTCCGAATCAGGCAGCGCGTCGTCGGGGGTGATGGGGACGTGATCGGCGAGCGGCAACCGGGCCGCGCCATCGGTGGGGTCGTCGGCGTGGTCGTTGCCGAAAATCTCGTCCGCCGAGCGGCCGCAGCCGATGCAGGTTTCGGAGAAGGGGTCGATTTCGCACACGCCGATGCATTCGGACATGAGGGGTGGTTCCGGTGGCGCAAGGCCTTCATTCTAGCGCTCGCCGGTTGCGTGCATGTCGTCGTCGCCGTGCCCATGTTGCGCCCGACGTCCGGCCACGATCTTCATGATGGTCTGCTTGAGCGCGTCGTCGGCCTGACTCCACACCGCAATCTCGTCGATGGTGCGCAAGCAGCCGCGGCAATAGCCCGTGTCCGGGTTCATCTGACAGATCCCCACGCAAGGCGACTCAACCGACATGGCCGTCTCCTTGGGTCCGCTTGGCGAGCACCGCCCGCGCCACCCGCGAGGCCGGCGGGCGGCCGAGTTGTGCGCTGATCCAGGCGGCGGTATCGACCAGGGCATCGAGGTCGATACCGTTCTCGATACCCAGACCGTTGAGCATGTAGACGACATCTTCGGTGGCGACGTTCCCGGTCGCCCCTTTGGCGTAGGGGCATCCGCCGAGCCCGCCGACCGAGGCATCGAACCGACTCATGCCCATTTCCAGCGAGGCATAGATGTTCGCCAGCGCCTGACCGTAGGTGTCGTGATAATGCCCCACCAGCCGCTCGATGGGCACGCGGCGGGTCACGGCCGCGAGCATCGCCTGGGTCTTGCCCGGCGTGCCGGTGCCGATGGTATCGCCCAGACCGATGTCGGCACAGCCCATGTCGATGAGCCGGGCAGAGACGTCGGCCACCGCCTCGGGATCGATCGCCCCCTCGTACGGGCAGCCGAGCACGCAGGACACATAGCCGCGCACCTCGATGCCATGCTCACGCGCCGCCGCCATCACCGGCTCGAAGCGGGTCAGCGATTCATCAATCGAGCAGTTGATGTTTTTTCGGTTGAAGCTCTCGGAGGCCGCAGTAAACACGCCCACATGCGTCGCCCCGGCGGCCAGTGCGGCCTCGAAGCCCTTGAGGTTGGGCGTGAGCACCGGGTAGATGACGCCGGGCAGGCGTTCGATGCGCGCCATCACCTCGACGTTATCGCCCATCTGCGGCACCCACTTGGGCGACACGAAGGACGTGGCCTCGATGCGCTTGAGGCCGGCCGCGCCGAGGCGCGCGATGAGTTCCACCTTCACCGCCGTGTCGATCACCTGTTTCTCGTTCTGCAGCCCGTCGCGCGGGCCGACGTCCATGATGTGGACGCGCCTGGGCAAGCTCATGGTGCCACCTCGAACTCCACCAGTTCCTCACCATCGCCGACCTGATCGCCCACGGCAAAACGGTGCGCCTTGAGGACGCCCGCCGACGGGGCGGTGATGGTGTGCTCCATTTTCATGGCCTCCAGAATCAGCAGCGGCGCGCCTTTGGCCACCGTCACCCCGGCCTCGGCCAGCAAGGCGATGACCTTGCCCGGCATGGGCGCCACCAGTCCGCCTTCGGCGCCGCCGCCTTCGCCGCTGTGCTGCAGCGGGTCGATGCGGGTGAGCGGCCAGGCGTGACCGGCGAGGAAGACATGGCGCTTTTCACTGGCGGCCACCACGGTGGCGTCCATGCGCCGGCCGTCCAGATCCACCCGCAATTGGCCACGTGCGTCCATCTGGCCACGTGCTTCGGTGGCGCGGCCATCGACGGCCAGGCGGAAGCCGCCGGGGCGGTAATCCACGCCCACGGTCTGCTCGGTCTCGCCGTGGCGGAACAGCAGGCTGCGTGAGGCGGCGGCATTCATGCGCCAGCCATCGCGCGCATGCCAGGGGGAGTCAGGCTCCACATGGCGGCGGGCATCATGGGTGGCGCGTTCGGCTTCGCGCAGCAGCTCGGCCAGCGCGGCGACGGTCCACACCTCATCGGGCACCGGACGCGATTCCGGGAAGAGTTCGTCGCGCTCACGCTCGATCAGCCCGGTGTCCAGATCGGCATTGCTGAAGGCGGAGCAGGCGACCAGACGCGAGAGAAAGCCAATGTTGTTGGCCACACCGACCACCCGGCACTCCGCCAGCGCCTGCAGCATGCGGGCCAGCGCGCCTTCGCGGGTTTCGTCCCAGACGATGAGCTTGGCGATCATGGGGTCGTAGTGCGGGCTGATGGCATCGCCCTCCTCCACGCCAGTGTCGACCCGCACATGCAGGCCCTCGACCGGGGACGAGAGGTGCAGCAACTTGCCGGTGGCGGGCAGGAAGCCCTTGTCCGGGTCCTCGGCATAGATGCGCGCCTCGATGGCATGGCCATGGATCTTGAGCTGCGACTGGTTGAGCGGCATGGGCTCGCCGGCGGCGACGCGCAGCTGCCATTCGACGAGATCGAGACCGGTGATCATCTCGGTCACCGGATGCTCTACCTGCAGCCGGGTGTTCATCTCCATGAAGTAGAAGCTGCCGTCCGGGCTGGCGATGAACTCCACCGTGCCGGCGCCCACATAGCCCACGGCACGCGCCGCCTCGACGGCCGCCTGCCCCATGGCCACGCGACGTTCGGGCGTCATGCCCGGCGCAGGCGCTTCTTCCAGTACCTTCTGATGGCGGCGTTGCACCGAGCAGTCACGCTCGAACAGGTAGACGGTGTTGCCGTGGGTGTCGCCGAACACCTGGATCTCGATGTGGCGCGGCTTCAGCACGTACTTTTCCACCAGCACATGGTCGTCGCCGAAGCTCGACGCCGCCTCACGCTTGCACGAGGCCAGCGCGTCGGCGAAGTCCTCCGCGCGCTCGACCAGCCGCATGCCCTTGCCGCCACCGCCTGCCGCCGCCTTGATGAGCACCGGGTAGCCGATGACCTCGGCCTCGCGGGCCAGCAGCGCCGGGTCCTGGTCATCGCCATGGTAGCCCGGTGTGAGCGGCACGCCCGCCGCTTCCATGAGCTTCTTGGCCTCGGACTTGGAGCCCATGGCGTGGATGGCGCTCACCGGCGGGCCGATGAAGACGATGCCCACCGCCTCGCAGGCGTGGCAGAAGGCTTCATTCTCGGAGAGGAAACCGTAGCCGGGGTGGATGGCCTGCGCGCCGGTGGACTTGGCGGCGTCGATGATCCGCTCGATCACCAGATAGCTTTCCCTGGCCACCGCCGGTCCGATCAGCACCGCCTCGTCGGCCATGCGCACATGGCGGGCATGGGCGTCGGCCTCGGAATACACCGCCACCGTTCGGATGCCCATTCGCCGCGCTGTCTTGATCACCCGGCAGGCGATTTCGCCGCGGTTGGCGATCAGGATTTTTTCAAACATGCAGTCCCTCCGCTTGCTCAGGTTTCGGCCAGCAACCAGCGTTCGCCACCCGGCGTGCCGATCAGGGCGCTGAGTCCCGGTTTCTCGTTGTGCTGGATGCTCAAACGCCCGTCGTCCACATCCACCGATTCCAGACACGCCTGGATCAGCGCCGGCATGGGGTGTTGCAGCACCAGCGCGAGCAAACGACATCCCGCATCTGGCAGGCGTTCGGTCGGGTGGCCGCCGGCATCCCACTGGATCAGGCTCGGCTGCACGCCGCCCTCGGGCAGATGGCCGTCGGCCGGCACGCTGATGCGCCACTCAAAATCGCCGCGCTGCATGGGAATGACCTCCTCCGCGGCAAGACCCAGGTTCGCCGCCCAGGCGTCGATGTCCTGCCCGGACAGTGCCCAATGCGCCAGACCCGGTTTAGTGACCCGCTGAGACAATCCAAACCATCGCGGTCGCTCCGGAGCGGCCCCCTCAGGATCGACCGCGATCACTTCGAGATATTCATCCTCACCCAGCCGCAACACGGCGTTGTGCGTGCCCATGAGCACATGCTGACCGCCCGCGGACATGCTCACACCGAGCGAGACTTCGACGGCGGCGACACCCTCGGCCAGCGTGGGCGCGGTGACGATGAGGTGGTCCAGACGCGTACTCATGCGACGCTCAGTCTTTGGCGACCCAGACGGGCGGGCGCTTGTCGAGGAAGGCGCTCAGGCCCTCCTTCGCCTCGGGCGTGGCGCGCAGGGCGGCGATGCGTCGCGCGGTGTCGTCGAGGATCGCGTCGGTCACCGCCTGATGGGCGACGGCACGAATCAGGTCCTTGGCGGCCGCCTGTGCGTTCGGCCCGCCAAGCAGGATCGCCGCCACCAGCTCGGCCAGCGTCGCGTCCAGCGCGGCTTCGTCTTCAACCAGCTCGTGGACCAGCCCCAGCGCGTGCGCCCGGGCCGCGTCGATGCGCTCTGCCGTCAGGAAATAGCGGTGCGCCTGCCGCGCGCCGATGGCGCGCAGCACGTAGGGGCTGATGGTGGCCGGGGTGAGGCCGAACTTCACCTCCGAGGTGGCAAACACCGCACGGCGGCTGGCCACGCAGATGTCGCAGGCCGAGGCCAACCCCATGCCACCGCCCAGCGCCGCGCCATGCACACGGGCGATGGTCGGTTTGGTCAGCGTCGCCAGACGCGCGAGCATGTCGGCGAGCTTGCGCGCATCGGCCACATTGGCCGCTTCACTCGCCTCGCCCTGCGCCTTCATCCAGTTCAGATCCGCCCCCGCCGAAAAGCTCTTACCGCGCCCGGAGAGCACGACCACGCGTACGCTCTCATCTGCGTCGAGCTGAGCGAAGGCCGCGTCGAGTTCGGCGATCAGCGTCTCGTTGAATGCGTTGTGCTTGTCCGGCCGGTTCATCCAGACGGTGGCGACGGCATCGGTGCGTTCGATCTCAAGCGTGTCGAATGTGTCGCTCATGAGCGCTCCTTCGATTGTCGCGCCACCCAATCCGCCATGGCCCGCGCGGCCTCGTCACCCCCCGACAATTGCTGCACCACGCCTGCGCGATTCTTGGCCGGCTGGTTCTGGCTCAGCTTCCATTTGCCAACCAGTTGGGTGACTTCGATCTCGATGCCGACAATGGCACCGAGCATGGCCTCGATGTAGTCATCGGGCGCGTCGGTCACCTTCCACGGCGCCGGCTGGTCGGCCTCATGAGTATGCGTCAGGTCTGAAACCAGCACATGCAGCCAGTCGCGATCCTCGATCACGCGCAGGATGCCGCGGGCGTGCACCACCGTGTAGTTCCAGGTGGGCACCACCTTGCCGGTTTCGGCCTTGGTCGGGTAGGCCGAAGGGGAGATGTATTGGTCCGGCCCCTGGAAGATGCACAGCACGTGTTCGTCCGCATGGTCTGACCACAGCGGGTTGGCCCGCGCCACATGGCCGGCCAGGCGCTCCGAGCCTTCCGCGCCGCGCACCAGTAGCGGAAGATGATTGGCGTCGAGTCCATCGGGGCCGTGGGTCACAAGCGTCGCAAACGGATGAGCACGCATGAACTCGTGCAGTAGCGCCGGATCGTCGATGGCGAAATGTCTGGGCACGTACATGGACTACATCCGGAAGACGCCGAAGCGCGTTTCGGGGATCGGTGCGTTGAGCGACGCCGATAAGGACAGGCCGAGCAAACGCCGGGTCTGCGCCGGGTCGACCACCCCGTCGTCCCACAGCCGCGCGGTGGCGTAGTAGGGGTGGCCCTGCGCTTCGTACTGGTCGCGGATCGGGGCCTTGAAGGCGTCTTCTTCCTCGGCGCTCCACTGGCCGCCCTTGGCCTCGATGCCATCGCGGCGCACGGTGGCCAGCACGCTGGCGGCCTGCTCGCCCCCCATGACCGAGATGCGGCTGTTGGGCCACATCCACAAAAAGCGCGGGCTGTAGGCGCGGCCGCACATGCCGTAGTTGCCGGCGCCGAAGCTGCCGCCGATCAGCACGGTGAGCTTGGGCACCTGCACGGTGGACACCGCCGTGACCATCTTGGCGCCATCCTTGGCGATGCCGCCGTTCTCGTATTTGCGCCCGACCATGAAGCCGGTGANNTTCTGCAGGAACACCAGCGGGATGTTGCGCTGGCCGCACAGTTCGATGAAGTGCGCGCCCTTCTGGGCCGACTCGCCGAACAGGATGCCGTTGTTGGCGACGATGCCCACCGGCATGCCGTAGAGCCGGGCGAAGCCGGTGACCAGCGTGTTGCCGTAGCGCGCCTTGAACTCGTCGAAACGCGAACCATCGACCACCCGTGCGATGACTTCGCGCACGTCGTAGGGCTTGCGGGTGTCGGTGGGGATGATGCCGTAGATCTCGGCCGGATCGTAGATGGGCTCTTCCACCGTCTCAAGACTCAAACTCACCGGTTTGACCCGGTTGAGGTTGGCGACGATGTTGCGGGCGATATTGAGCGCATGGGCATCGTTCTCGGCCAGGTGATCAGCCACGCCCGACAAGCGCGTGTGCACATCGCCACCGCCCAGGTCCTCGGCGGTCACCACTTCACCCGTGGCCGCCTTCACCAGCGGCGGACCGCCCAGAAAGATGGTGCCCTGGTTCTTGACGATGATGGTCTCGTCACTCATGGCCGGCACATAGGCGCCGCCGGCGGTGCA
>JAGRFO010000077.1:8557-15051 GCA_020446005.1 Rhodocyclaceae bacterium
TGAAGAAGATGCGGCCGAAGTGGTCACGGTCGGGGAACACTTCGTCCTGCCTGGGCAGGAAGGCGCCGCCGGAATCGACCAGATAGAGGCACGGCAGGTGATTCTGCTCGGCAATCTCCTGCGCGCGCAGGTGTTTCTTGACCGTCATCGGGTAGTAAGTGCCGCCCTTCACCGTGGCGTCGTTGGCCACGATCATGCATTCGATGCCTTCGACCCGGCCGACCCCGGCGATCACGCCCGCGGCCGGGGCGTCGCCGTCATACATGCCGAAGGCGGCGAGCTGGCCGATCTCCATGAAGGCAGTACCCGGATCAATCAGATGGCCGATGCGGTCACGGGGCAGCAGTTTGCCGCGCGACAGGTGCTTGTCACGCGCCGCCTCGCCTCCGCCCAGCGCCACCTGCGCCACCTTGTCGCGCAGGTCGGCCACCTGAGCCGCCATCGCCGCCGCGTTGGCGCGGAATTCTTCGGAACGGGTGTTGATCTTCGACTGGATGACGCTCATGTCGCCTCTCGCGCTGTGCCCTGATGCTCAGAGCTGGTCGGTGTTTTCGATGCGGGCATCGGTGGTGGGGGCCTCGTAGTCGCGCATGGCGACGAGCAACCCCTTCACCGAGTCCTCGATGAGCAGCAGCGCCGCGTTCTGCGGTTTCATGAAGCCTTCGCTCACGCCGCGTGCCATCATTTCGCGCATGGGGGCGTAGTAGCCCGCCACGTCGAGCAGGCCGATGGGTTTGCGATGGAAACCCAGCTGCGCCCAGGTGAGCATCTCGAACAGTTCTTCAAACGTGCCCAGCCCACCCGGCAGAGCGATGAAGCCGTCCGCCAGTTCGGCCATGCGCGCCTTGCGGGTGTGCATGGAATCGACAACCTCGAGGCGGCCGATCTGGGTGTGGCCGACTTCCCACTCCATGAGCGCCTGCGGGATGATGCCGGTCACTTCGCCCCCGGCGGCCATGCAGGCATCGGCGACCACCCCCATGAGGCCGACGTTGCCGCCGCCATAGACCAGATCGACACCTGACTCACCGAGGGTGCGGCCCAGCGCCACGGCGGCTTCCGCGTATTCGGTGCGCGAGCCATGGCGTGATCCACAGAACACGCACAGGCGCTTGAACGGCAATGTCATGCTCACTCAGAAGCCCCCGGTCTCAAGCCAGCGCTCGATCTGCTCGTAGCGGTCCATGCCCCAGAAGCCTTCGCCGTCGATGATCACGTGGGGCGAGCCGAACACACCACGCGCCATGGCCGCCTCGGTTTCGGTCTTGATGCGCGCCTTCACCGCCTCGTCCTGCAGTGCCTCGGCCAGCGCAGTGGCATCCACGCCCAGGCTGGCCGCGATGCCAATCACCTCTTCCGGGGCGGAGATGTCCTTGCCCTCGCGGAACATGGCGCGATACACGGCATGGGCGAACCGACGCGCCAGCGCGCAATCCTGCCCGTGCAGCCAGTAGTAGGTGCGCGCTGCGGCCTGGGTGGCGACCGGGAACTTCGCCGGCATGCTCATCGGAATGTCGTGGTAGCGGGCGCAGCGCTCGAAGTCGCGCCGCAGGTAATCGCCCTTGAGCGGGATGCCCACCGGCGCGGTGGCACCGGTGGTTTTGAACACCATGCCCAGCAGGATCGGATGCCAGCGCACCTTGCGGCCGAAACGCTCGGCCAGTGCGTCGATCTTCTCGCTCATCAGGTAGCCGTAGGGCGAGGTGAAGTCGAAGTAGAAGTCGATGGGTTCGCTCATGGAAAGTCTCCTCCCGGTGTGCTCACAAATGTTTCATGCTGGCGACCTTGAGGCCCGACACCACGAAGGCGCCACCGGCCCCGATGTTGAGCCAGCGGATCACTTTCGGCCGGGCCTGAAGCACATCGCGCAGACGCGCCGCGCCGGCGCCCATCAGGCTCATCAGCACCAGGCTGATCAGCGCATAGATCGCGCCGAGCAGGAAGATCTGCATGCCCACATGGCCCAGGTCCGCCCGGGCATATTGCGGCAGAAAGGCGAGCATGAACACCGCCACCTTGGGGTTGAGCAGATTGACCATCAGGCTGCTCAGGAACACCCGCCGCAGCGGCATGGGCGCCGCGCCCTTGAACTGGATGAGGTCGTGGCTGCGGATCGCCTGAATGCCCACCCAGACGAGATACACCGCCCCGACCACGCGCAGGATCAGGAACAGGGTTTCGGACGCCGCCACCACCGCCGACAGGCCCACGGCCACCAGCATGGACGTGACCAGGATGCCGATGGCGCAGCCGGCCGCGCACGCCACGGCGGCGAGCCGGCCCTGCCCCAGCGAGCGCGCGATGAGCAGGATGCTGTCGGGCCCCGGGGCCAGGGTGAACAAGGCGGCCACGGGGATGAACAGCAAGAGTTGATGGGGGTCGAGCATGTCAGCTCGCCTTCGGCCACAGGATCATCTGGGTGCAACGGAACAGCGCCAGTCGCTTGCCGGTCTCGCCGAACACCTCGGCATCCCAGATCTGCGTCGTGCGGCCGGTGTGGGCGGCGGTGACTTCACAGCGCAGCGTGCCCTCGATCTGCGTGGCCATGAAATTCGTCTTCAACTCGACGGTGGTGAACCCGTTGGCGCCGACCGGCAGGTGGGCGAAGGTCGCCATGCCCGCGCCGGTGTCCGCCAAGGCGATCACCGAAGCCGCGTGCAGGAAGCCGTTGGGCGCGAGCATTTCGGGGCGGATCGTCATCGACAGGCGCATCCGCCCCTCCGACAGGGCGTCGATGTGCATGCCATACCAGCCCGGCAAGGTGCCGGGCATGCGGGCGTTGAGTTCGTCGAGCGTAACGTCGGGGTGAAGCGAATGACTCATCAATGGTTTCCTCAAACCGCCAGGGCGCGGCCGATGACGATGCGTTGAATGTCCGAGGCGCCTTCGTAGATCTGGCACACCCGCACATCGCGGTAGATGCGTTCGACCGGAAAATCGGTCACGTAGCCGTAGCCGCCATGGATCTGGATGGCGTCCGAGCACACCTGCTCGGCCATCTCGGAGGCGAACAGCTTGGCCATGGAGGCCTCCTTGAGGCAGGGGCGACCCGCGTCCTTGAGGCTGGCGGCGTGCCATACCAGCTGGCGGGCGGCTTCGAGCCGGGTCGCCATGTCGGCGAGGCGGAAGTTGACCGCCTGATGTTCGAAGATCGGCTTGCCGAAGCTCTCGCGCTCATGCGCGTATTTCACTGCCGCCTCAAGCGCGGCGCGCGCCATGCCCAGGCACTGGGCGGCGATGCCGATGCGCCCGGCTTCCAGATTCGACAGGGCAATCCGATAGCCCTCGCCCTCGGCCCCGAGCAGCGCGTCGGCGCCCACGCGACAGTTCTCGAACAGGATCTGTGCGGTGTCCGAAGCGCGCTGGCCCATCTTTTCTTCGATGCGCGCGACCACGTAGCCTTCGGTGTCGGTCGGCACCAGAAAGGCGCTGATGCCCTTCTTGCCGGCCGTCTTGTCGGTGACCGCGAACACGATGGCCACGTCCGCCTCACGCCCGGAGGTGATGAACTGCTTCACCCCGTTGATGACCCAGCCGTCGCCGTCCTTGATCGCGGTGGTCTTCAGCGCCGAGGCATCCGAGCCCACATGCGGTTCGGTCAGGCAGAAGCAGCCGAGCTTCTGCCCCTGCGCCAGCGGGCGCAGCCACTTGTCTTTCTGGGCGTCGCTGCCGTAGCGCAGCGGAATGCCGCAGGCCAGCGAGTTCTGCACGCTGACGATGGTGGATGTGGCGCCGTCACCCGCGGCGATTTCCTCGAGCGCCAGCACCAGCGACAGGTAGTCCATGCCCGCGCCGCCCCATGCCTCCGGCACCACCATGCCTAGCACGCCGAGTTCGGCCAGCCCGTTGAGAGCTTCACGCGGGAAGGTGTGATTGCGATCCCACTCCGCCGCGTTGGGCGCGAGCTGCTCCTGCGCAAAGGCGCGCAAGGTGTCGCGGATCATTTCCTGCTCTTCGGTCAGGATCATGGCTGTCTCCTCTGCTGCAGGCGGTCTCAAACCGCCGCCCTGTTTACGCCAGCTCGACGGCCAGCGCGGTGGCCTCGCCCCCGCCGATGCACAGACTCGCCACCCCGCGTCTCAAACCACGGGCGCGCAGTGCGCCGAGCAGGGTGACGATGATGCGAGCGCCCGAGGCGCCAATCGGGTGACCCAGCGCGCAGGCGCCACCGTTCACGTTCACTGTGTCGTGATCGAGCTTCATCTCGCGCATCGCCGCCATGGTCACCACCGCGAAGGCCTCGTTGATCTCCCACAGATCGACGTCGCTCACGCCCCAGCCGAGCTTGGCCAGCAGCTTTTCCATGGCGCCCACCGGCGCGGTGGTGAACCAGGCCGGCGCCTGGGCGTGGGTGGTGTGGCCGAGAATGGTGGCGATGGGGGCGAGGCCGAGCCTGTCGGCGGTGGAGCGGCGCATCAGCGTGAGCGCGGCGGCCCCGTCGGAGATGGAGCTGGAGTTGGCCGGGGTCACGGTGCCGTCTCGCACGAAGGCGGGTTTCAGTGAGCCGATCTTGTCGAGCCGGGCCTTGAGGGGCTGTTCGTCCTTGTCGATGACGAGCTCTCCGCCGCGGCCGGACACGGTCACCGGCGCCACCTCCCAGTCGAAGCCCCCACCGTTGATCACCGCCTGGGCGCGGGTGGTGGAGGCGATCGCGAAGGCGTCCTGCGCCTCGCGCGAGAAGCCGAAATGACGGGCGCAGTCTTCGGCGAAGGTGCCCATCAAGCGACCGGCGGTCTCGGTCCAGAAGCGGTCTTCGAGCCCGTCGAAGAACATGTGGTCGATCATCTGCCCGTGACCGAGGCGATAGCCGCCGCGCGCCTTGGGCAGCAGGTAGGGCGCGTTGCTCATCGACTCCATGCCGCCGGCGACCATCACCTCGCTGGTGCCGGCCAGCAGCAGGTCGTGGGCGAGCATGGTGGCCTTCATGCCCGAACCGCAGACCTTGTTGATGGTGGTGCAGCCGGCCGACAGCGGCAATCCCGCGCTCAGCGCCGCCTGCCGCGCCGGCGCCTGTCCCAGCCCGGCGGGCAGCACGCAGCCCATGAACACTTCCTCGACCTGCCCGGCCGCGAGGCCTGCGCGCTCCACCGCCGCGGCGATGGCCACGCTGCCGAGCTGGGGCGCGGTGAGGCTCGCCAGATCGCCCTGAAAGCCGCCCATGGGGGTGCGGGCGGCAGAGACGATGACCACCGGATCGTTCATGCAAGGGCTCCTGACATCCGCCCGACGCTCAGGCCAGCGCGTCGAGCGCGGCGGCGTAGCGCGGCACGAGGTGCTCGGGCCGGCTGACGGTCAGGCCGAGATCGTTCATCAAGCCGTCCTTGAGGCCATACACCCAGCCATGCACGGTCAGTGGCTGGCCGCGCGCCCAGGCGTCCTGGACGACGATGGTCTGGCACAGGTTGACCACCTGTTCGAGCACGTTGAGCTCGCACAGGCGGTCGTGGCGCCGCTCGGGCGGCAACTCGCCAACCCGCGACATGTGCTTGGTGTGCACGTCCTGCACGTGGCGCAGCCACAGGTCCACCAGCCCGACCCGTTCGCGCTGCAACGCCGCGCCCACCCCGCCGCAGCCGTAGTGGCCGACCACCATGATGTGCTTGACCTTGAGCACATCGACCGCGAACTGCACCACCGACAGGCAATTGAGGTCGGTGTGCACCACCACGTTGGCAACGTTGCGATGGACGAACACTTCGCCCGGCAGCAGACCAACGATCTGGTTGGCCGGCACGCGCGAGTCGGAACAGCCGATCCACAGGTAGTCCGGGGTCTGCAGCTGCGCCAGCTTCTCGAAGAAACCGGGGTCAACTTCGCGCATCTGGCGCGCCCAGGCGCGGTTGAAATCGAACAGGTGGAACAGGTTCTCGTTCTGCACCGCGGCTTCGGACCAGTCGTCCAGGTCGAGGGCCAGAAAGATCGTCCCCTCGATGGGGGTCGGGTAGTACGCCGGCGCCTCCTGAAAGCCCAGCTCGCGATAGAGCTTGACCGCGATGCGCATCGCCGGGAGGGTGTCGAGCATGATCCGCCGGTAGCCCAGCTCGCGGGCCGCGCGGATGGCGGCGAGCGCCAGTTCGCGGCCGATGCCTCCCCCGCGCGTGCTGGGTTCCACATACAACCGCTTCATCTCGCACACGCCGTCGGAGAACTTGCGCACCCCCACGCAGCCGGCCGGTTTGCCGTCGATCTCGGCGTAGTACAGCCGCCCTTCCGGCGCGGCGTAGGCGCCCGGCAGCGAGGCCATTTCGGCGTCGAAATTCTGGAAGCACAGATCGACCCCCAGCCACGCCGCGTAGTTGCGGAAAAATTGACGCACGTGATCGAGCTCGGTGCGGTGGGTCGAATCAAGAATACGCAGTTGCATTGCCATAAAGCCGTTCATCCACAGTCATCAACATGGGCTGACGATACCCGAGCGCCCGCGATCCTGCTCAGCGCGTTTCGGCGAACAATTCGCGGCCGATCAGCATGCGGCGGATCTCGCTGGTGCCGGC
>JAGRFO010000078.1 GCA_020446005.1 Rhodocyclaceae bacterium
GCAACATGCAGGAAGGCTCGTTCCGCTGCGACGCCAACGTCTCGGTGCGCCGCCCCGGCGAACCGCTCGGCACCCGTCGCGAGATCAAGAACCTCAACTCCTTCCGCTTCCTGCAGCAGGCCATCGACTTCGAAGTGCAGTCGCAGATCGAAACCATCGAGGACGGCGGACGGGTGCATCAGGCCACCGTGCTGTTCGACCCGGACAGCGGCGAGACGCGCATGATGCGCTCCAAGGAAGACGCCCACGACTACCGCTACTTCCCCGACCCCGACCTGCTGCCGCTGGTGATTGACGACGACTGGATCGCGCGCACCCGCGCCGCCATGCCCGAGCTGCCCGCCGCGATGCGCGCGCGCTTCGAGGGCGACTGGGGCCTGTCGGCCTACGACGCGGTCACCCTCACCGCCAGCCGCGACACCGCCGCCTTCTTCGAGGCTGCGGTGGCCGCCGCCGGCGCGGCGCAGGCCAAACCCTGCGCCAACTGGGTGATGGGCGAGCTGGCGGCTCGCCTCAACAAGGCCGAGCGCGACATCGCCGACTCGCCGGTCAGCCCAGCCCAACTCGCCGCGCTAGTCGGCCGGATTGCCGACGGCACCATCTCGAACAACGCCGGCAAGAAAGTCTTCGACGCCCTGTGGACCGGCGCCGGCGGCGCGGTGGACGACATCATCGCGGCTGAAGGGCTCAAGCAGATGAACGATGCCGGCGCGCTCGACGCCATCGTCGACGAGGTCCTCGCCGCCAATCCGAAGTCGGTCGAGGAATTCCGCGCCGGCAAGGAGAAGGCGCTCAACGCGCTGGTCGGGCAAGTGATGAAGGCTTCCCGCGGCAAGGCCAACCCGGCCCAGGTCAACGCCGCGCTGCGCGCGCGTCTGGGCGCCTGAGCGCGCGGCCCTGCTATGCTGCGCTGACTCGTTCGCCTCACCGGAGCCCGCCATGACCTGCGTCCGCATCCTGATCCTCGCCCTCGCCGCCACCCCCGCGCTGGCCGCCGCCCCCGACCTGCCCAAGCGCCAAAGCGGCTTGTGGGAGCACGCCATGCAGATGGACACCATGCCCGGTTACACCCACCGCGTGCTCGTCTGCGTCGGCGACCAACTCGATGATCTGGCCACGCCGGAGAACGCCACCGCCTGCAGCAAGATGTCGATCCGCCGCGAGGGCGAGCGGGTGCTGATCGACACGGTGTGCACCGCCGGCGGCAGCACCGTCACCAGCCAGGGCAGCTTCTCCGGCGATTTCAGCCAGCGCTACGCCGGCCAGATGCGCTCCACCTTCGCCCCGCCGCTGCACGGCATGGCGAGCAGCCAGATGCGCATGGAGGCGCGCCGCCTCGGCCCCTGCAAGCCCGGCCAGAAACCTGGCGACACCGAGATGCAGGGCCTGCCCGGCGGGGTCAACCTCAACGACATGATGAAGCACATGCCGAAAATGCCGGGGCGATGAGGCCCCGCCATGCCTTCGCCGCTGCCCTGTTCATCCTGACCATGGCCGCCGCTCATGCCGGCTGCGAGCCGGCCACAACCGCCGACCCCGCGCACGATCTGCCGCCCTGCGGCGATCGCCCCAACTGCGTGTCGACCGAACACCCGGATCCCGCCCGGCGCATGCTCGCCCCACCCGGGCTTGATCTGCCGCGCCTGCGCGCCGCGATCCTGGCCGAGCCGCGCAGCACGATCATCGGCGAAGGCGATCAGTGGCTGCGGGTGCACTTCCGCTCACGCCTGTTCGGCTTCATCGACGAGGCGCACTTCATCCTGCGCCCCGACGGCACGCTGGCCGCGCGCAGCGGGGCGTGCAGCGGCTACAGCGACTTCGGCGTCAACCGGCGCCGTCTCGAACGCATCTTCGAGCGTCTCAACGCGCGCTGACCACGCCGTGATGGCCGCGACGCGCATGAACAACTGCACAGCGACGCCGCAATTCCCGCCGCCAGCGTGTCGGCGGCGTGACCGGATGGCACGACAGGTCGATGGTTTGCGCGCATACTCCCCGCTCCGAAGCATGCTGAAACACATTCACCCATGAGCTGCCCACTGTGCCACCCTGACGACGAAAACCTGCTGTGGCGCGACGCCCACTGTCGCGTCATCCGGGTCGACGACGCCGATCACCCCGGCTACTGCCGGGTGGTGTGGCATGCGCACGTGGCGGAAATGACCGATCTCGACGCCGCCCAGCGCGACCACCTGATGCGCGTGGTGTTTGCCGCCGAGTCCGCCATGCGGCGCTGCTTCGAACCGGCCAAGATCAACCTCGCCAGCCTCGGCAACATGGTCCCGCACCTGCATTGGCACCTGATCGCGCGCCATGCCGACGACGCCCAGTTCCCCGATCCGGTGTGGGCGCCGCGCCGGCGTGCATCGGCCCCGCGCGCAGCAGTCGCGGATGGCGACTTGTTGGCAGCGCTGGAGGACGCCCTGGCACAGGAGGGCATTGATTCATGTCGCATGTAAGGCCATCATTCAGGCACGCAGCACCGACGACTCGCGCGCCCGTCCATTCCAGACCCAGACACGCATGAACTATCACGATCCAAGCGTCGCGCTCGATGCGATCCGCGCCCTGAACACCTTCAACGTGTCGGAAAGCCACGCCGTGCTGACCGCCATCGTCTCCGCGCTGTTCGAAAAGCCGCCCAGCCCGGACCGCCACTTCGAGGTCCTCGAAGCGGCCCGGCCGGGCATCGCCTTCGTGCAGGACGAACTGGCCAAGCGCTATGCGGACCATCCCCTGCCGCCACAAAGCGAGGAAGAGGCCACCCTCAACCGGGTGGTCGGGCTGTGGCGTGACCTGGCTCAGTCCTACGCCCTCATCGCCCAACGCGACGCCACCCAGCAACTGCTCACCGCGCAACGCCCGACGTTGCTCCAGCGCCGGCTGTATTTCACCGGCCAGTCCCTGCTGGAGTACTTCCGCGCCCATCGCGCCATCCCGCAGGGGCTGTGGCTCGACTTTCATGCCGGCTACTCAGTGGCCGAGCAGCAAGGCGTGGCGCGCACCCGGGTGGCTGATCCGCTCAACGAGGTGTGGAAGGCGCAAAGCAGCGTCGAGGCCTACGTCGCCCTGCTGTTGGTCGACCTCGCCAACCCCTTCGGCCGCAGCCAGCGCGAGTTCAACTGGGTGTGCCGCTGGGCCCAGCGCTTCGCGCCGTACTGCACCCTGGGCCTGTCGGGCGAAGATCAGAAGCCGGGCAGCTACGCGCTCGACCTGAGCCGCGACAGCGGCCTGCGCCCGCTCGCCACGCTGACCACCTCGCCGCACCTGCGCCGTTTCGACGGCACCCGCCTGGCCAGCCAGATCCAGGCCGTGCTGACCCAGTTCAAGCAGGGCGTCACGCCGACCTCGCTGGGGCTCGGGGACGACTGCACCAAGGAATCGGGCGGGCGGCTGCTGCTCTCGCTGTACCGCCCCTGGGGACTCTCCGCCGCCGGGCGGCGCTACACCCGGCGCAGCTCGCGCGGGCGGCTGGAGCTGTGTTCCGAGTGGGATGCGATCGGTTTCTATGTGCTGGGCAAGCCCTTCGAGGCGCCCAAATCGACCGCCTTCAACCCGCTGCAGACCGACATTGCCGCGCTGACTTTCGGCGAGCGCGCGCCAGAGGTCCCCTTGCGCCCCGCCGAACTCAAACGCATCGCCATCGAGCGCGGCTACATCCCTCAGGTGTGGGAGATTGTCGACCAGTCGGTCGGCGGCTTCCGCCTGCAGTGCCAGCCCCACGGCCAGCGGCTTGAGCATCACCAACTGGTCGGGATTCGTCCGCCGGATGGCGAACACTACCTGCTCGCCCACATCAGCTGGCTGATGTACCGCGCCGACGGGGTGATGGAACTGGGCGTTCACATGCTGCCCGGCCTGCCCGAAGGCGTCGCCGCGCGCCTCGTCGGATTGCACAGCAATAGTCGTGAACCCTATCGACTGGGCTATCTCCTGCCCGCGGTGCCGGCGCTCAAATCCGCACCCTGCCTGGTGCTGCCGGGCGGCTGGTATCAATCGCAGCGGATCGTCGAACTGAAAATGGGCGACGAACCCATGCAGGTGCGGCTGACCCGCCTGATCACCCGCGGCAGCAACTTCGACCGGGTCGAATTCACGACCCTGGGACGGAGCTGAGCACCCGCTGCGCAGGCAGCACCACGCAAAAACGACTGCCCTTGCCGGGGGTGCTGGTGATGTGCAGCTCGCACTGGTGGCGGGTCAGCACATGCTTGACGATCGCCAGTCCCAGGCCGGTGCCGCCAGTCTCGCGCGAACGCCCGCGGTCGACCCGGTAAAAACGCTCGGTCACCCGGGCCACATGCTCCGCCGCGATGCCGATGCCGGTGTCTTCGACGCAGAAGCGCGCGCTGCCATCGTCCAGCACCCGCCACAGCAGCCGGATCGATCCACCCGCCGGGGTGTAGCGCACCGCGTTGCTGGCCAGGTTGGCGAAAGCGCTGTGGAGCTCCTTGGCGCTGCCCACGCAGCGACATTCCGATGACACCTCGACGGTGACCGTGTGGCGGCCGGCGGACAGCGCTTCCGCCTCCCGACCGATCTCGCGCACCAGACCGCCGACCTCGAACTCATCCTCGGCCGGCGACGGCGCGTCGGTCTCCAGCGCCGACAAGGCGAGCAGATCATGAATCAGCCGCTGCATCCGCCCGGCCTGCTCCAGCGCCATGCCCAGGTATTCGTCACGCGCAGCATGGCTGATGTCATCGCCGCCGTCGAGCACGGTCTCGATGAAACCCGACACCACGGTGAGCGGGGTGCGCAGCTCGTCCGACACGTTGGCGACAAAGTCACGACGCACGGTCTCGAGCTTTTCAAGCTGCGACACGTCGCGCGAGATCACCATCTTGCGCGCATCGCCAAAGCGGATCACCTGGACCAGCAGGGCGGCGCCCTTGCGGTGGATCGGCCGGTACGCAAAGGGCTCGGCATAGTGCCCGGCGTTGAGGTAATGCACGAAATCGGGCTGGCGCACGAGATTGGTGACCGGCACGCCGGGGTCACGCGCCGGGTCCAGCCCAAAGTCCTTGGCGGCCTGCTGGTTGATCCATTCGATGGTATCGGTGTGCGACAGGTACATCACCCCGTCGGGCATCGCCTGACTGGCTTCGCGAAAGCGATCCAGTTCGGTGCTCAGGCGGGTGCGCTGCTCCGTCACCTTGCGGGCACGACGATTGAGGTCCGAGAAAACGAGGTCCCACACCCCAAACGCGTGCGGCAACGGGGTGCCGATCGGCTCACGGGTCCACGCCACCAGCCGGGTCAGGTTCCAGTGATGACGCCACAGGATCAGCAGCAAGCCCAGCACCGCGACCGCCCAGCCGGCCGACGGCGAGACCATCAGCCCCACCGGGACAGCGAAGAAGGCCACCACTGTCAGTGCCGTGGCAAGTCCGAACCAGACGTAGCGTACCGTGCGAATGGGCGTCTCCGTTCAGCGGTGCGCAGCGGCGATCATCGCACCGCCTGCGCATTTTCGGCCAGCGCGGAGAGGCGGTAGCCACTGCCACGGACGGTCTGGATCAGGCGGTCGTGACCGCTGGGCTCAAGCGCGCAGCGCAAGCGGCGAATATGCACGTCGACCGTCCGCTCTTCAACGAACACATGATCGCCCCACACCTGATCGAGCAGCTGGGCGCGGGAATGAACACGCTCGGGGTGCGTCATCAGAAAGTGCAGCAGGCGGAATTCGGTCGGCCCGAGCGACAGGCCAAGATCCCCCGCGGCGATGCGGTGCGTGGCTGGATCGAGCAGCAGGCCGCCGATTTCGACCGGATCTTCGGTCGCCTGGGGCGCCCGCCGGCGCAACACCGCCTTGATCCGGGCGACCAACTCGCGCGGGCTGAACGGCTTGGTGATGTAGTCGTCGGCACCGGTCTCGAGGCCCAGCACCTTGTCCTGCTCCTCGCCGCGCGCGGTCAGCATGATCAGCGGAATGTCGCGCGTACGCTCCTCGGCGCGCAGGCGCTTGGCCAGTTCGATGCCGGACATGCCCGGTAGCATCCAGTCCAGCAGGATCAAATCGGGCAGCGCGTCGCGCACGATGCGCAGCGCCGTCTCGGCGTCGGCGGCGCGCAGCACGTGATGTCCGGCGCGCCCCAGATTGGCGGCGATCAGTTCCTGGATGGCGGGTTCGTCTTCAACAAGCAGAATATTGGCAGGCATGATCAAGGCTCCAGCGATGAGCCCGCAGTCTATTTCAGCAACTTGACCATTTTATGACGCGTCATCCGTCTGCAACACATTTCTTGGGTCTTGCCCTCAGCCCTGCGACAGCGCCGGCCCGGAACTGATCGGGTATCATGGCAGCCATCATGACTTCGCACCGGGCCCGCCCGGGCATGCCCACCATGGCCGGACTCCATCCCTCCACCCCCCAGCCGACCGACCTCGTCCTGCGCACCCAGTCGCGGGTGCTGGAAGTCGCCTTCGACGATGGCAACCGCTATCAGCTGCCGTTTGAGTTCCTGCGTGTGCTGTCACCCTCGGCCGAAGTCCGTGGTCACGGCATCGGGCAGGAAGTGCTCCAGAGCGGTAAGCGCAACGTGCAGATCACGGCGATCGAGCCGGTCGGCCACTACGCCGTCAAGCTGGTGTTCTCGGACGGCCACGACAGCGGGCTGTATTCGTGGGACTACCTCGCCACCCTCGGCGCTCGACAGGACGAACTGTGGGGCGCCTATCTCGAACGCCTCGCCGTCGCCGGCGCAAGCCGCGACATTGACACCACGCCGGGCAAGGCGGCCCCCAGCTGTGGCTCTGGACACACCCACTGATGAGCGAAAAAACCACCCACTTCGGCTTTGAATCGGTCGCCGAGGCCGACAAGGCCAAACGCGTCGCCGGCGTGTTTTCCTCCGTCGCCAGCCGCTACGACATCATGAACGACCTGATGTCCGGCGGCCTGCATCGGCTGTGGAAAGCCTTCACCATCCAGATCGCTGGCGTCCGCGAAGGCGACAAGGTGCTCGACGTGGCCGGTGGCACCGCCGACTTGTCACTGGCCTTCGCCAAGCGCGTCGGACCCCACGGACAGGTCTGGCTGACCGACATCAACGGTGCCATGCTCAGCCGCGGGCGCGACCGCGTGATCGACCGCGGCCAGGTCCTGCCGGTCGCCCAATGCGACGCTGAAAAGCTGCCCTTTCCCGACAATCACTTCGATTGCGTCACCGTCGCTTTCGGCCTGCGCAACATGACCCACAAGGACCTTGCGCTGAGCGAGATGCGCCGTGTGCTCAAGCCAGGCGGCCGCCTGCTGGTGCTCGAATTCTCCCAAGTCTACAAACCGCTCGCGCCGGCCTACGACCTCTACTCCTTCAAGATCCTACCCTGGCTTGGGCAGAAAGTGGCCGGTGATGCCGACAGCTACCGCTATCTTGCCGAATCGATCCGCCAGCATCCGGATCAGGGCACCCTCAAGTCGATGATGGAACAATCCGGCCTGGCCCGGGTCGACTACTTCAACCTGACCGGCGGCGTGGTCGCACTGCACCGCGGATTCAAGGTCTAGCCGATTTCGACTTGCGCGACGGCCGCTGCGCCGTCACCTGGAGCCCGACATGACACGCTTTCTCCTCGCCGTTTTCGCCAGCCTGCTGACGCTCGGCTTTGTGGCCGAAGACGCCGAAGCCCGCCGTTTTGGCGGCGGCCGCTCCTTTGGCATGCAACGCAGCGCGCCACCGCCGCCCAAGCAAGTCGCCCCCGCCAGCGCACCGCGTGATGCCGCAACCGCCGCGCAGCCACGTCGCAGCAGCTGGCTCGGCCCGGTCGCCGGGCTGGCCGCTGGTCTGGGGCTGGCGGCCCTGTTCTCCCACCTCGGGCTCGGCGAGGAAATGGCCACTTTCGTCATGCTGGCCTTGCTCGCCTTTGCCGCGCTGTGGCTGTTCCGGCGACTCACCCGCCCGGCAGGAGACCCACATTCTGCGCTGCAATACGCCGGCGCTCAGCCTGCCCACACGCCTCCGCCGTCCGCCGTCCCCGCCGCTGGCGGTTCAGGGCGATCCGGTCTGGCCGACGGCTTTGACGAGGCGACTTTCGTTCGCCAGGCCAAACTCAATTTCATCCGCCTGCAGGCCGCCTACGACATCGGCAATTTCGCCGACATCCGCGCCTTCACCACGCCGGAGGTCTTTGCCGAAGTCAAAATGCAGTTCGATGAACGCGCCGGCGCAGAGCAGAAAACCGACGTCGTCAATCTCGAAGGCGAGGTCCTGGAGGTGGCTCAGGATGGCGATCGCTACGTGGTCAGCGTTCGCTTCCACGGTTTGATTCGCGAAGCCATTGACACACCGCCGACCGCCTTTGATGAAGTCTGGCACATGACCAAACCCGTCGATGGCACGGGCGGCTGGCTGGTCTCGGGCATCCAGCAAGCGCACTGACCACCGTGCTTTCCGCACCCGCCCTCGCCACCTGTAACCACCTCCTCGGCCAACACCCCTGGGCACGCAAACGCTTGTCGGCTCACGCTGGCGCGGTGGCGGAGCTCACTTTCGGGGACATCCTGATTCGCTTCAGCGTGAACCACGAAGGCTATCTGACCCATGTTGCCGAGGCTAACCAGAGCGACGTCAGCATCACCATCCCGGCCGACGCACTGACCAAGTTGCCGCGCGGCATCGACGCCTTGATGAGCCATGTCAGGATCGGCGGCAACGCTGACTTTGCCGATAGCCTGAGCTTCGTGTTCCGGCACCTGCGCTGGGACCGCGAGGCCGATCTGGCGCGGCTTGTCGGACCAATTGCCGGTCGGCGCGCACATCTGGCCATCGACCACGCAAGCCGGAGCTTGCCTGCGCTGGTCGAACGTTCAGCCCGCAACATCGGCGAATTTCTGGTCCATGAGGGGGGCGTGCTGGTGGCGCCAGGTGAAGTAGACGCGCTGGGCGACGCACTCCGCCATCTGCGGGACGACATGGCGCGGCTGGAAAAGCGCCTCGATCGAGTCGACAAGCTGATCGACGCACCCACCTAGCCATTTCATTGACTGATAAAAAAGCAGCCCGAAGGCTGCTTTTTTGATTGCCGACAGAATCCAGTCAGTGATGCGGCGAACGCAACTTCTTGATTGCCGCCAACTGCGCGATCGCTTCGGCCAGTTCCGCCTGAGCCGCCGCATAGTCGATTTCAGCGTTCTGATTTTGCAGTGCTTCTTCGGCACGCTTTTTGGCTTCGAGCGCTTTGGCTTCGTCAAGATCCTTGCCGCGGATCGCGGTATCGGCCAGAACGGTGACCAGACCCGGCTGAACCTCAAGCAAGCCGCCGGCAACGAACACCAGCTCTTCTTCGGCCTGATTTTGCGCCTTGACCCGCACCGCACCCGGCTTGATCCGGGTCATCAAGGGCATGTGCCCCGGCAGAATGCCCAGTTCACCAGACTCGCCCGGCAGCACCACAAACTCGGCCAACCCGGAGAAGATTTCCTCTTCGGCACTGACAATGTCGACGTGTACAGTCATCGCCATAATTCTTACCTCCACGTGGGCCCCGCTCTGGCGAGCGGGGCGCGGGATGCATTATTGGAGGGTCTTGGCTTTCTCGATGGCTTCTTCGATCCCGCCGACCATGTAGAACGCCTGTTCCGGCAGCGAATCGCACTCGCCCTGAACAATCATCTTGAACCCCTTGATGGTGTCCTTGAGCGTCACGTACTTGCCCGGCGACCCGGTGAACACTTCCGCCACGTGGAAGGGCTGCGAAAGGAAACGCTGGATCTTGCGCGCGCGAGACACGGCGAGCTTGTCTTCCGGCGACAGTTCGTCCATCCCCAGAATCGCGATGATGTCGCGCAGCTCCTTGTACTTCTGCAGGGTTTGCTGCACTTCGCGGGCCACGTTGTAGTGCTCTTCACCCACGACCAGCGGATCGAGCTGGCGGGAGGTGGAGTCGAGCGGATCGACGGCCGGGTAGATACCCAGCGCGGCGATGTCACGCGACAACACGACGGTGGAGTCGAGGTGCAGGAAGGTGGTTGCCGGTGACGGGTCGGTCAGGTCGTCGGCAGGCACATACACGGCCTGGATGGAGGTAATGGAACCGACTTTGGTGGAGGTAATGCGCTCCTGCAGGCGACCCATTTCTTCGGCCAGCGTCGGCTGGTAACCCACCGCAGACGGCATCCGGCCCAGCAGCGCGGACACTTCGGTACCAGCCAAGGTGTAACGGTAGATGTTATCGACGAAGAACAGGATGTCACGGCCATCATCACGGAAACGTTCGGCCATGGTCAGGCCGGTCAGCGCCACGCGCAGACGGTTGCCCGGGGGCTCGTTCATCTGACCGAACACCATCGCGACCTTGTCGAGCACGTTGGAGTCCTTCATCTCGTGGTAGAAGTCGTTACCCTCACGAGTCCGCTCACCCACGCCAGCAAACACCGACAGACCGGAGTGCTGTTTGGCGATGTTGTTGATCAGCTCCATCATGTTCACGGTCTTGCCCACACCGGCGCCACCGAACAGACCCACCTTGCCGCCCTTGGCGAACGGGCAGATCAGGTCGATCACCTTGATACCGGTTTCGAGCAGTTCGACCGACGGGGACAGTTCGTCAAACTTCGGCGCGGCCTGGTGAATGGCGCGCAGTTCGTTGGAGTCGATCGGACCGGCTTCGTCGATCGGGCGACCCAGCACGTCCATGATACGACCCAGCGTGCCCTCACCAACCGGCACCGAAATCGGCTTGCCGGTACCCATCACGGTCATGCCGCGACGCAACCCGTCGGACGAACCGAGTGCAATCGTGCGCGCCACGCCGTCGCCCAGCAGTTGCTGAACCTCGAAGGTCAGGCCCGCTTCGGCGAAAGAGTCGGCGCTGTCCTGAAGCGTAAGCGCCTCATACACCTTGGGAATTTCGTTGCGCGGAAACTGAATGTCCACCACCGCGCCGATACACTGAACGATCGTACCAGTACTCATCGTTTTTCCTTAAATCAATAATCCGTTAGACCGCGGCTGCGCCACCGACGATTTCCGACAGCTCTTTGGTGATCGCGGCCTGGCGAGTCTTGTTGTAGACCAGTTGCAGTTCGCCGATCACGTTCTTCGCATTGTCCGACGCGGCCTTCATTGCGACCATGCGCGCACTTTGTTCGGAGGCCATGTTTTCCGCCACCGCCTGATAAACGAGCGCTTCGACATAACGCACCAGCAACTCGTCGATCACGACCTGCGGATCGGGTTCGTAGAGATAGTCCCACGAGCCCTCCGGAGCACCGAGGTGATCCCCATTGAGGGGCAGCAACTGCTCGACTTGCGGCTCCTGCTTCATCGTATTGATGAAACGGGTGTAGGCCAGATAAACCGCGTCCAGTTCGCCATTCTGGAACGCGTCCAGCATGACTTTGACCGGTCCGATCAATTGCTCCAGATGCGGCGTATCACCCAACTGGATGGCATGCGAGGCGACTTTCACCCCCATCCGCTGCATGAATCCATAGCCCTTGTTGCCGATGCAGGTCGCACTGATGCTGCTGGCGCCCTGGCCTTCCCACTCTTTCATGGAGTTGACCGTCATCCGCAGGACGTTGGTGTTCAAGCCACCGCACAGCCCCTTGTCAGTCGTGACCACGATGAGGCCAATTCGCTTGGCCTCATCCTTGGCCACCAGAAACGGGTGCTGATACTCGGTGATGTTTGCCTGAGACAGGTGCGCAGCGAGTCGACGAATCTTTTCGGCGTACGGACGGGCGGCACGCATACGCTCCTGCGCTTTGCGCATTTTCGATGCGGCCACCATTTCCATGGCCTTGGTGATCTTGCGCGTGTTTTGCACGCTCTTGATCTTCGTACGGATTTCCTTACCGCTTGCCATATTCCGTCTCCGTACGCGTGATCAGGCCCAGCTCTTCTTGAACTCTTCGATCGCCGACACCAGGGTTTTCTCGTCGTCACCGTCGAGATTCAGGGTGCTTTCGATCTTTTCGATCAATGCCGAGTACTTGGTCTTGATGAACTGGTGTAGGGCCGCTTCGCACGCCAGCACGCGGGAGACGTCGACATCGTCGAAATAACCGTTGTTGGAGGCGTACAGGGTCAGCGCCATGGTCGATACCGACATCGGCGCGTACTGCGGCTGCTTCATCAGTTCGGTCACCAGACGGCCGCGCTCGAGCTGCTTGCGGGTGGCTTCATCGAGGTCGGACGCAAACTGCGCAAACGCGGCCAGTTCGCGGTACTGGGCGAGCGACAGGCGCACCCCCCCACCGAGCTTCTTGATGACCTTGGTCTGGGCTGCACCACCGACCCGCGACACCGAGATACCGGCGTTGATGGCGGGGCGGATACCGGCGTTGAAGAGGTCGGTTTCCAGGAAGATCTGGCCGTCGGTAATCGA
>JAGRFO010000328.1 GCA_020446005.1 Rhodocyclaceae bacterium
TGGCTGGGCGCGCAGGCCGAGGCCGCCGGGGTGCGCTGCCACCACCTGCCCTACCACGGGCTGTACGACATGCCCTCGCTGCTGCGCCTGGCGCGCCTCGCCAAACGCGAAAACGCGGCGCTGATTCACGGCCACCTCACCCGCGGCGCGTATTACGCCGGCTGGGCCGGGCGGCTGTCGGGGCGGCCCAATCTCGCCACCGCGCACTCCACCAACGCCGGCAAGCACTTCGGCCGCGCCGACCGCATCATCGCGGTGTCAGACGCGGTGCGGCGCTTCCTGATCGAACGCGGCTACGACGCCGGGCGCATCGTCACGGTGCACAACGGGGTGCCCGACGCCACCGCCAACGCGCCGTCTCGCGAGGCCGCACGCGCCGCGCTGGGGCTCGCGCCGACGCAGATCGCGCTGATCATGGTGGCGCGCTTCATTCCCGACAAGGGCCACGACATCGCCCTCGACGCGCTCGCCCACCACCGCGACGCGCCGTGGACCCTGCTCCTCGCCGGCGCGCCCGACGGCCCCACCACGACGCCACTGCGTGAGCGCATCACCGCGCTCGGACTCACCGAGCGGGTGCGCTTTCTCGGCCACCTCGACGACGTGGCGCCGCTCTACGCCGCCGCCGACGCCCTGCTGGCCCCCTCGCGGCGCGAAGCCTTCTCGCTGACCCTGCTCGAAGCGGCGGCGTGGCGCCTGCCGGTCATCGCCAGCACCGTCGGCGGCAACGGCGAGGCGGTGGTCGACGGGGTGACCGGCCTGCTCACCCCGCCCGACGATGTGCCCGCCTTCGCCGCCGCGCTCGGCCGGCTGCTTGCCGAGCGCACCGAACGCGAGGCGCTGGGCAAGCGCGCGCGGGCGCGCTATCTTGAATCCTTCACCTGCGCCACCATGTGCGCCTCGACGCGGGCGCTGTACGCCGACGCGCTTTCGGACCGCCAGCCATGAACCCCATCCAGATCCTGATGTATCACCAGGTCGGGCGTTTTCCGGCCATGAAGGCGCACCGCGCCACCTACTGCGACCACCGCCGCTTTGCCGCGCAGATGGCCTACCTGGCGCGCTTCGGCTACACCGTGCTGCGCATGGACGAGGCGCTGGCCTGCCTGCGCGGCGAGCGGCCCACGCCGCCGCGCGCGGTGGTGCTCACCTTCGACGACGGCTACGAGAATTTCTACGAATACGCCTGGCCGGTGCTGCGCAGGCACGGTTTTCCGGCGCTGGTGTATCTGATCTCCGACCTCATCGGCCAGCCCGCCCGCTGGCTCGCCGCGGACAATCTGGCCACGCCGCCGCTGATGTCGGCCGAGCGGATTCGCCAGTTGCGCGGCGAAGGGGTCGATTTCGGCTCGCACGCGGTCAGCCATGTGCGCCTGGCGCAGATCGACACGGCGGCGATCCGCGCCGAGGTGCACGACTCCAAGGCCGCGCTCGAAGACGTGCTGGGCGAGGAAGTGCGCCACTTCTGCTACCCCTTCGGCAGCCACGACCGGCGCGCCGTCGACGCCGTGGCCGAGGCCGGCTACGCCAGCGCGACCACCTGCGTGCGCGCCCCGGCCACCCCGGCGGACGACCCGC
>JAGRFO010000079.1 GCA_020446005.1 Rhodocyclaceae bacterium
TGATGCACTTGCCCATGCGAGTGGCGTTCGCCATGAGATCCTGCCCGGTGATGGTGTCGATAACCGCCAGTGCGGTGGTGCAAACCAGTGGATTGCCGCCGTAGGTGGAGCCGTGCTGGCCCGCGCCCAGGACCTGTGCCGCGCCGCCGCGGGCGAGGCAGGCGCCGATGGGCACGCCGTTGCCCAGCCCCTTGGCGGTGGTCACCACATCGGGAACCACGCCCATGCCCTGGTAGGCAAAATAATTGCCGGTGCGGCCGTTGCCGGTCTGTACCTCGTCCAGCATCAGCAGCCATTCGCGCTGGTCACAGATATCACGCACTGCCTGCAGGTACTCGGTGGTGAGCGGGTGAATGCCGCTCTCGCCCTGGATGGGCTCGGCCAGGAAGGCGACCACTCCCGGGTTGTTGGCGGCGATATGGCGCAGGGCCTGGATGTCGTTGCGCGGCGCCCGGATGAACCCCGTGACCAGCGGCTCGAAGCCCGCCTGTATCTTGCGGTTGCCGGTGGCGCTCAGGGTGGCCAGGGTGCGGCCGTGAAAGGCCCCCTCCAGTACCACGATGGCGGGCTTGTCGACCTTGCGCTGGTGGCCGTACAGGCGCGCCAGCTTGATGGCCGCCTCGTTGGCCTCGGCGCCGGAGTTGCCAAAAAACACCCTGTCCATGCCTGCCAGCGCAGTCAGCGTGTCGCCAAGCGTCTCCTGGGCGGCAATGCCGTAGATATTCGAGGTGTGCAGCAGTCGGCCCGCCTGCTCGCAGACGGCCTTGGTGACAGCCGGGTGTGCGTGCCCGAGGTTGCACACGGCCACGCCGCTCAGTGCATCCAGGTACTGCTTGTCTTGCGTATCCCACAGCAGTGCGCCTTCGCCACGCGCGAAGGTGACCGGCAGCCGTTTATAGGTGCTCATCAGGGAATGGCTCATCGGGTTTCGGACTCGCCTCCAGGGAGAAGGCAGAAGATTTCCAATGTCGAGATCGTGCCTCTCCAAAAACAAAAAAGGCAGTCCCGGTTACGGGGACTACCTCCGCCGTTTTGCGCGCCACTAGCGCGGCAAAGGCGGAACACTACCAACTGTTTGTGACGATGACAAGTACCCGACCGACAAGGGAAAACCCCCGTGGCGTCGGGTTTGCGAGGCAGTGGGTGTCGGTTGTTTCGCTGGCTTGGGTGGCAGATCCTGGTGCGCATTGCCGGTGTAGCGGTGCCGCACCTTAAGTCCCTTTACCGAGTGGATCGCCCGCTGCCTATACTGTGGGCGAAACGGCTTTCCGGAAATCCCAAACAGGTGAATGCATGTCTACGATCAAGCTTGTGACCGCAGTGCCCGGTCCCAACAGCATGGCCCTCGTGGCGCGCCGAGATGCGGCGGTGTCGCGTGGTTCTGCCCGCCTCACCGGGATTGCCGTCGCCAGCGGTGATGGTGCCGCGGTGACCGACGTGGATGGCAACACCTTTCTCGATTTCGCCGGCGGCATCGGCACGCTGGCGCTCGGCCATACCCCGCCCGAGGTGGTCGACGCCATCCGCGCGCAGACCGGCGAGCTGATCCACATGTGTTCCATCGTCGCCTGCTACCCGCCCTATGTCGAGGTGTGCGAGCGCCTCAACGCGCTTGCGCCGGGCGACTTCGCCAAAAAAACAACCCTCCTCAACAGCGGCGCGGAAGCGGTGGAGGCGGCGGTGAAAGTGGCCCGCGCCCACACCCGCCGGCAGGCGCTGATCGTGTTCGAGGGCGCCTACCACGGGCGCACCAACCTGACCATGGCGATGACCAGCAAATACGCGCTGTTCAAGCAGGGCTTCGGCCCCTTCGCCGGGGAGGTCTACCGCCTGCCCTTCCCCAACCTCTACCGCCGCCCGACCGGGCTGAGCGAGGACGCCTACATCGACCACTGCATCGCCCAGTTTGACCACGCCCTGGTGGCCCAGGTGGCGCCCGACGCGGTGGCCGCGGTGGTGGTCGAGACGGTGCAAGGCGAGGGCGGCTTCCTGCCGCTGCCGCCGCGCTTTGCCGAGCACCTGCGCGCGCGCTGCAGCGAACACGGCATGCTCTACATCGCCGACGAAGTGCAGGCCGGCATGGGCCGCACCGCGCGCCTGTTCGCGATCGAGCACTACGCCGTCGTGCCCGACATCATCGTCAGCGGCAAGTCGATCGCCAGCGGGCTGCCGTTGGCGGCGATCACCGGTCGCGCCGAGATCATGGACGCCCCCCACCCCGGCGGACTGGGCGGCACCTACAGCGGCAACCCGCTGGCCTGCGCGGCGGCTGTGGTGTCGATCGACACCCTCGCCTCGGCCGCCTTCCAGCAGCGCGCCGAGGCGGTCGGGGTGCGCCTGCGCGCCCATCTGGACGGTCTCCGGTCGACCTTCCCCGACATCATCGGCGACGTCCGCGGCCTCGGTCCGATGCTCGCCATCGAGCTGGTCAAGGACCCCGTCACCCGCGCCCCCGACCCCGAGCTGACCAACGCCATCAACGCCGAGAACCTCAAGCGCGGGCTGATCACCCTGCGCGCCGGGCTGTACGGCAACTGCGTGCGCTTCCTGCCCGCGCTGACCATCACCGACGCGCAAATCGACGAGGGCATGGCGGTGCTCGCCGAAGGCATCGCCGCCGCCCGGGCCGCCCGCGCATGAGCGCGCCGCGGCTGCTCGAACTGGCCGGCGACCCGCTGGCCATGGGCCGCGCCCACGGCCGCGCCTGCCGCGACGAGATCCGCCGCTACACCGCCGAACGGGTGGCCTTGGCGGGCAGCGCGGTGTGGACCGGTCACGCGCTGGGGCGCGCCGAAGTGCTGGCGCTGGCCGAAGCGAGCCTGGCCGAACACAACGCCTACGCACCGGCGCTGATGGCCGAGCTGGCCGGCATCGCCGAGGCCACCGGGCTGAGTCTCGCCGAGCTGATCATCACCAATGGCTTCACCGATTTCATCGACCTGGTTTACGCCCACGCTGGCGGGGGCGGCGCCACCGCGCAGGTCGAGGACGACTGCACCGCCTTCATCGTCCCCGATTCGCTGAGCGCCGACGGACGCGGCTGGTTCGGCCAGACCTGGGACATGCACGCCGGCTCGAAACCCTACGTCGTGCTGCTGCGCGCCCGCCCCGCCGACGCGCCGGCCTTCATCGCCTTCAGCCTCACCGGCTGCATCGGCATGATCGGCATGAACGACGCCGGCATCGCCATCGGCATCACCAACCTGCTCGGCGCGCAGGGGCAGATCGGGGTGAGCTGGCCCTTCGTGGTGCGCCAGGCGCTGACGCAGACCGACATCGAGGCGGCGCTCGCCTGCATCACCGACGCAAAACTGATGGGGGCGCACAACTTCCTGCTGTTCGACCGGCACGGGGTCGGCATCAACGTCGAGGCGATGCCCGGCCATTGCCACATCACCCGCAGCACCGCCGACCCGCTGGCGCACAGCAATCACTGCCTCGCCCCCGAGACGCTGGCCCGCTGCCGCCCGCGCGCAGCGGATTCGCAAGCCTCCAGCGAGGCGCGCCTGGCCCGCGCGCAGCAACTCCTCGCAGGCGGCGGACTCACCGCGCAGGCGCTCACCGCGCTGACCCGCGACCCGGTCATTTGCGTGCGCGCCACCCCACCGCTGGAGATGGAAACCTGCGGCGCGGCGATCATGCAGCCGGCCAGCGGGCAGTTCCACGCGGTGCAGGGTTTGCCGACCGACAACGACTACGCCGTGTTCTCGATCTAGAACGACATCGCCAACGTGTCAGAATGTGGCCCTGCGCCATCGCGGCGCCCGGGCAAGCACATCACGGATTGAGCAATGAGCGATCAGGCAATCGAGCGGGTACGCACCGAGATCGAGCAGATCATCGAGGCGCTCGACACCGGCAAGTACAAGCGGGTGCGCAAGCGCCTGCGGCACATGCATCCGGCCAAGATCGCGAGCCTGATCGAAACCCTCGACGACGCTCAGCGGCTGGCGGTGTGGCAGCAGGTGGACAGCGTGCACGAGGGCCGCATCCTGACTCACCTGACGCCCGATCTGGCGCGCCTGCTGCGCAGCGAATCGGTCGAACCGGCGCCCGACGGCGTCGATCCATCCGCCGACAGCGAGGCCCATCACGCCAGCACCCAGATGCGCGAGGTGCGCGAGGCGCTGACCCTCGGCAAGCTCAAGCGGGTCGGCAAGATCCTCCACCGCATGCATCCGGCCAAGGTCGCCGGGCTGCTCGAATCACTGCCGCCCAGGGAGCGCGCCGACGCCTGGAGCATGGTCGAGACCGACCGCGCCGGCAAGGTGCTGAGCTACCTGCACGACGAGAGCTGCGCCTCGCTGGCGCTGGAGATGGACCCGGAAGACCTGCTGGTGGCGGCGCGCCGGCTCGATCTGGACGATCTGGTCGACCTGATCCAGGCGCTGCCGGAGGACAGCGGCCGCCAGCTCCTCCACGCCGCCGATGTCAGCCAGCGTGCCAAGCTCGAATCGATGCTCTCCTACCCGGAGGATTCGGCCGGCGGCCTGATGAACACCGACCAGATCGCGGTGCGCCCGGACGTGAAGATCCAGACCGTGCTCGGCTACCTGCGCCTGCTCAAAACCCTGCCGGTGCAGACCGACAAGCTGATGGTGGTCGACCGCAAGGGCAGCTATCGGGGGGTGCTGCGCCTGAGCACGCTGGTCACGGTGCAGCCCGAGCAGCGGGTGGCCGACATCATGGACACCGAAATGCCGACCATCCCGGTCGACATGCCGGGCGACGAGGTTGCGCGCCTGTTCCAAGACCTCGATCTGCTCTCCGCCCCGGTGGTCGACGCCCAGCGCCAGCTGCTCGGACGGATCACCATCGATGACGTGGTCGACCACATTCGCGAGCGTTCCGACCGCGCGATGATGAACATGGCCGGTCTGGATCAAGAGGCCGACATCTTCGCCCCGGTACTCACCAGCTCCCGCCGGCGCGCCTTGTGGCTGGGCATCAATCTGGTCACCGCCTTCCTCGCCGCCTGGGTGATCGGCCTGTTCCAGACCACGCTCGAACGTGTCGTCGCGCTCGCCGTGCTGATGCCGATCGTCGCCAGCATGGGCGGCATCGCCGGCAGCCAGACCTTGACCCTGGTGATCCGCGGCATGGCGCTCGGCCAGATCGAGGGCGGCAACGCGCGCGCCCTGCTGGCCAAGGAAATGGGCATCGCCGCGCTCAACGGGGTGCTGTGGGCGCTGATCGTCGCCGCCTTGGCGGTGCTGTGGTTTGGCGACTGGCAGCTCGGCGGCATCATCGGCGCGGCGATCCTCATCAACCTGCTGTTCGCCGCGCTGGCCGGCCTGGCGGTGCCGCTGGCGCTCGACCGGATGGGCATCGACCCCGCGCTGGCCGGCGGGGTGGTCCTCACCACGGTCACCGACGTGATCGGTTTTTTCGCCTTTCTCGGGCTGGCCACGGTGGTTTTGTAACCGCGCTGCGCCGACGCCGCGGTGGTGCACCGCGACAACATGTCACATTTTCATTCGCTGTCCGTGCCCTGACACTGTCGCCCAATTTTTAGGCGCCTTTTCAGGAGAACGACATGCATTTCAAACGCGCAGCGCTGGCGTCGGCGATTGCCGCATTCCCCCTGCTCAGCCTGGCCGACGACACCCGGCTGCCCACCGTGACGGTGTCGGCCAGCCCGGAGGAGGTGGGGGCGAGCAGCGCGGTGGCGCCGGAGGCCGTGCGTCGCCAGTCCGCCGCCACCCGCGACACCGCCAGCCTGCTGCGCGCGCTGCCCGGCATCAGCATCAACGCCGCCGGGGGGGTGTCCGGGCTGCCGTCGATCCGCGGGCTGGCGGACGACCGGCTGCGCATCAAGGTCGATGGCATGGACCTGATTTCCTCCTGCCCCAATCACATGAACCCGGCGCTGTCCTACATCGATCCGAGCGCGCTGGGCAGTCTGCGGGTGTATCGCGGCATCTCGCCGGTCAGCGTGGGCGGCGACAGCATCGGCGGCAGCATCGTCGCCGATTCGCCGACGCCGCTGTTTGCGCAGCCCGGGCAGGACGCCCTGATGACGGGCGAGGTCGGCGCCACTTACCGCAGCAATGGCGATGCCTTCAGCGCCCATCTGGCCGCCACCTACGCCACCGAAAGCTTCAGCGCCAGCTACCGGGATGCCACCGCCAATGCCAACAACCACAAGGCGGCGCGCGACTTCAAGACCTTCACCGCGACCGGCCGGACGGGGCACTCGCTGGATCTGGATGCCGTCGGTTCGACCGCCTACAAGACCCGCAACCAGTCGCTCAGCCTCGCCCATCGCAGCGCCAACCATCTGATCGAAGGCAGCGTCGGCGTGCAGAGCGTGCCTTACCAGCTCTACCCCAACCAGCGCATGGACATGCTCGACAACGACGCCACGCGCATCAACCTGCGCTACATGGGCCAGCTCGACTGGGGCACGCTCGAAGCGCGGCTCTACCACGAGAAAGTCGACCACACCATGAACTTCGGGGCCGACAAGCAGCTCGTCTATGGCACCGCGGTCAATGGCATGCCGATGCATTCGGCGGGCGAAACCACCGGCGCCAGCCTCAAGGCCACCCTCGAACTCGATCCGATGTCGCTGCTGCGCGTGGGCGGCGAATTTCAGGCTTACCGCCTCGACGACTGGTGGCCGCCCTCCGGCACCGGCATGATGGGGCCCGGCACCTTCATCAACATCAACGACGGCCAGCGCGACCGCCTCGCCGCCTTCGCCGAGTGGGAGGCCCGCCTCGATCCGCAGTGGATGAGCCTGCTCGGGGTACGCTTCGAGCGCGTCAGCATGGACGCCGGCGAGGTCAGCGGCTACGCCGCCACCAACATGATGGGCACCAACCAGTTGCGCGATTCTTCCGCCTTCAATGCCCAGGATCGCGACAAGACCGACCACAACTGGGACTTCACCGCGCTGGCCAAATACACCGTCGATGCGCAGATGGACATCGAATTCGGCCTCGCCCGCAAGGTGCGCTCGCCCAATGTGTATGAGCGCTACACCTGGTCCACCTGGACCATGGCGGCGGTCATGAACAACACTGTCGGCGATGGCAACGGCTACTTCGGCGACGTGAATCTCGAACCGGAAAAGGCCACCACCGTCTCCGCCACCTTCGACTGGCACGGCGCCGATCGCGTCTGGGAGTTCAAGGCCACGCCCTTCTACACCCGGGTCTCCGACTACATCGACGCCATCCAGTGGAACGCCAGCGCCAACACCGCTGCCGCCAGCAACGCCGCCGACACCTTCACCGTGCTCCGATACGCCAACCAGTCCGCCCGTCTGTTCGGCCTGGAGCTCTCCGGCCACATGCCGCTGGCGACCAATTCCTGGGGCCGATGGGGGGTGGAGGGCCAGCTGAGCTACACCCGCTCGAAGAATCTCGACACCGGCGATGCGCTCTACAACACCATGCCGCTCAACGCCACGGCGACGCTCATCCATGCGATCGGCGGGTGGGACAACCGTGCCGAACTGGTGATGGTGAGCGGGAAGGACGATCTGTCCGGCGCGCGCAACGAGATCGCCACCGCCGGCTATGGCTTGGTCAACCTGCGCGGCAGCTATGCCTGGAAGCAAGTCCGCCTCGATGTCGGGGTCGAGAACCTGTTCGACAAGTACCACCAACTACCCACCGGTGGCACCTACACCGGACAGGGCACGACCATGGGGATCAACAGCATTCCGTGGGGGATCGCGGTGCCCGGCGTGGGCCGTTCGCTGTATGCCGGCGTGACGGTCAAATTCTGACCCCGGCCGGGCGGGCGGCGCCCGGCGTGCCGCCCGCTAGATGAACTGGGTCGCCTGACCCAGATCGCCATAGGTGCTGGCCTTGCCCAGCGCGCCGACGAACTTGCGCCACTCCAGCGCGTCCTGATCGATGCGCATCAGGGCGATGTGGCGGTCCTGCGAGCCCAGCCGCAGCACCGTCACCCGCATCACGCACCAGTCGGCCACCCCGAGTTCGATGATCACCGTGCCGGTGCTGCCGGTGGGCAGGCGGCTGTCGCTGCGCACCCGAAAGCCGGTGGCGGAGCATTCGAACACGGTGAGATCGAAATTGCGCCGCAAGCCCAACTGGCGGGTCGAGAACTCGCCCGGGCAATGCACCGAGAATCGCCGGTGGGTACGCCGCCGCATCTCCGAACGCGGGGCGTCTTCCGGCACCGCCGGCAGGACCTGCTTGTAGGCCGGCAAGTCGTAGATCGAGTGCAGCAGCATCAGCTCGCGCAGGCGCAGGGTGGCGAAGGCGGCGGTGCGCTGGTTGAAGAAATGGTCGATCAGCTCGGGCGTCATCACCGGATCGGTGGTGGTGTAGAAGCGCTTGATCGGCCACTGCAGGTTGGGCAGGCTGACGCGGGTGAAGTAACGGTAGAGGTTCTTTTCCGGCGGCTGGCGGTCGTAACGGCGGCGGAAGGCCTCGGCGGCGGTGTTGAGATCGAGATGGGCCCCCACCGCCGGCGCGCCGTTGACGAAATCGTAGTGCGAGACGGTGTGCTGGCTGAGGCGCTTGAAGCACAGGATCGATTCGTAGAAGCCGATGTGGCGCGGATTGACCGCAATCACCAGATGGTGGGTGTCGAAGTAGAGCGTGGCGTACTCGTACATGTACTTGAGCAGCGGCAGCAGGATGCGTCCGCTGGCGGAGCGGAAGCGCGGGTCGATCGCCAGCGCGGACACTTCGGCGATGTTGCCGCCGGCCTGACGCACCGGCGCGAGGTCGAAGATGCGCTGCAGGGGAAAGCCCATGGCGCTTTCGCGCACCAGCGACACGGTCGCCACCACCCGATCGCCGGAGCGGCACAGCAGGGTCGAAGTGGTGGGCAGAGCGTGATAGACCGTGGCGCGCAGCCCGGAGGGGTCGGGCTTCATGAAGCCGGCGTCGACGTAGGCGTCGTGCAGCAGATGGAAGCAGGCTTCCAGCTCCTCACGGGTCTCCGCCAGCTTGAAGACCATCTTCTCCGGCAGTTGGGTCTCGCAGCGGATCGCCCGGATGTAGGCGGCAAAGCGCCACCGCCCCGGCAACCGGTAGAACAGCGGCCGCAAGGCGGAGCGGGTCAGCCGGAGCAGGAACTTCTTCATCGGCAGGCGCCGCTTTCGGGCGGATCGACCGTCAAGGCCCGGACTCAGGCTGCCAGACCGGTGGCCTCGCCCACCCCGAGCATCACGTTCATGC
Source organism: Rhodocyclaceae bacterium (assembly GCA_020446005.1). Classification (GTDB taxonomy): domain Bacteria; phylum Pseudomonadota; class Gammaproteobacteria; order Burkholderiales; family Rhodocyclaceae; genus Nitrogeniibacter. The sequence goes on from JAGRFO010000079.1 coordinate 9,165, forward strand.
ACTGGATGGCCGCGCCCGAAGCGCCCTTGCCGAGGTTGTCGAAGCGCGCCGCGAGCAGGATCTGCTCGCCGTGACCGAAGACGAAGATCTCGGCGCGGTTGGTGTCGTTGCAGGCGGTCGCCGGCAGAAAACCGTTGTCGAGCAGCGGCGCGGCGTCGGCCGGCATGACCTTGATGAAGGTCTCGCCGGCGTAGTACTCGGCGAAGAAGTGCTGCAGGTCGGCGGCCGCCACCGGCTGCTTGAGCAGGCGCGGCAGCAGCGGCACCGCCACCACCATGCCCTGCGCGAAGTTGCCGACGATGGGGGTGAACAGCGGCTTGGCGGCGAGGCCGGTGAGTGCCTGCATCTCGGGCAGGTGCTTGTGGGCGAGGCCGAGCGCGTAGAAGCGCGGGCTCATCATCGCGGCGGGCAGCGCGCCGGCCTCTTCGTAGCTGGCGATCATTTCCTTGCCGCCGCCGCTGTAGCCGGTGATCGAGTAGGTGCTCGCGGGGTAGTCGGCGGGCACGATGCCGGCCGCCACCAGCGGGTGCATGAGCATGATGAAGCCGCTGGCGTGGCAGCCCGGCACGGCCACCTTCTGCGCGTTGCGCACCCGCTCGCGATGGCCGGGATTGAGCTCCGGCAGGCCGTACACCCAGTCCGGATGCGTGCGGTGGGCGGTGCTGGCGTCGAGGAAGCGGGTGCGGGTGTTGTCGGGGCGCAGCAGCGACACCGATTCCTTCGAAGCGGCGTCGGGCAGACACAGGAAGACCACGTCGGCGCGGTTGATGTACTCGGCCTTGACCGCCGCGTCCTTGCGCTGAGCGTCGGGGATGGTGAGGATCTCAACATCGTCGCGCACCGACAGGCGCTCGTCGATCTTGAGGCCGGTGGTGCCGTGACGGCCGTCGATGAAGACCTGATAAGTCATGAAGATGCTCCGCGTGGACTGACGTGAAGCGGCCATTTTAAGCTGCTTTCACGCACCACGTCAGGGCACGACGTAGAAGCGGTAGAGGTGGGGCAGGCTCGCGCGCAGCACAATCCGGCCGGCCACCACGCGCGCCGGGTCGCGGGTGAACACCTGCACCGTGGC
>JAGRFO010000080.1 GCA_020446005.1 Rhodocyclaceae bacterium
CCAACGCCTTCAAGATCAACGAGGACGTGGTGATCCCGCTGCCGCGGATGGGCGAATACTGCGACGCGATCGAACGCATCAACATCGAGCTGTCGACGCGCAACAAGCTCGAACTGTGCGATGCGCTCGCCGAGGCGCTGTCCGGCGAACTGCCGCTGCACACCCAGGACGCCGACATCGACGCGGCCGAGATCATCGGCGAGCGCCGCCAGGCCGCGCTCGACTACGTCACCAGCGTGCGCGCGCGCTGGCAGTGGCTGCTCGACCATCTCGACACCCCGCTGGCCGAGGCCGAGGCGCAGTTCGACGCGCTCGGGATCGCAGCCGACGCGCTCACCAACAGCGCCACCGATCCGGTGCTGTTCCACCGCCTGCAGGATTACTCGGTGCGCACCTCGTGGAAGACCGAGCTGCGCGCGCGGCTGATCAAGATTTTCGAGGGCGACGTGTTCCGCCCGGTGCGCGAGAAAGTCGACGCCACCCACGCGCAGGTGCTGCGCGGGCGGCTGTTCGTGGCGCTGCACATGCACGCCGGCGACGGCAACGTGCACACCAACATCCCGGTCAACTCCGACAACTACGCGATGCTGCAGCTGGCCAACGAGACGGTCGAGCGCATCATGGCCATCGCCCGCAAACTCGACGGGGTGATCTCCGGCGAGCACGGCATCGGCATCACCAAGCTCGACTTCCTCACCGATGCCGAGATGGGCAGCTACTGGCAGTACAAGAAACAGGTCGACCCCGAGGGGCGCTTCAACCGCGGCAAGCTGCAGCGCGGCGCCAACCTCGACCGCGCCTACACCCCCAGCTTCGGGCTGATGGGGCACGAGTCGCTGATCATGGAGCAGACCGATGTCGGCGAAATCGCCAACGACATCAAGGACTGCCTGCGCTGCGGCAAGTGCAAGCCGGTGTGCTCCACCCACGTGCCGCGCGCCAACCTGCTCTACAGCCCGCGCAACAAGATTCTGTCCACCTCGCTGCTGGTCGAAGCTTTCCTGTACGAAGAGCAGACCCGCCGCGGCGTGTCGCTGGCGCACTGGGCGGAGTTCGAGGACGTGGCCGACCACTGCACCATCTGCCACAAATGCCTCAAGCCCTGCCCCGTCGACATCGACTTCGGCGACGTGTCGGTCAAGATGAGGAACCTGCTGCGCAATCAGGGCAAGAAGTCCTTCAACCCCGGCAAGGCGGCGGCGATGGCCTTCCTCACCGTCAAGGACCCGGCCACCATCAAACTGATCCGCAAGGGCATGATCGAGTGGGGCTACAAGGCCCAGCGCTGGGCCCACAAGACCGCCAAGTCCTTCGGCCTCATCCAGGCCCAGGTCACCCAGCCGCCGGCCACCCTCAAGAAGGCGCCGCTGAAGGCGCAGGTGATCCACTTCATCAACAAGCCCATGCCGGGCAAGCTGCCCAAGCGCACCAGCCGCGCACTGATGGACATCGAGGACGACAAGGTCATCCCGGTGATCCGCAACCCACAGCTGCGCGCGGACCAGTCCGAGGCGGTGTTCTACTTCCCCGGCTGCGGCTCCGAGCGCCTGTTCAGCCAGGTCGGCCTCGCCACCCAGGCGATGCTCTACCACGTCGGCGCCACCACCGTGCTACCGCCGGGCTACCTGTGCTGTGGCTACCCGCAGACCGCCGCCGGCGAGGAAGACAAGGGCCAGAAGATCACCACCGACAACCGGGTGCTGTTCCACCGCGTCGCCAACACCCTCAACTACCTCGACATCAAGACCGTGGTGGTCTCCTGCGGCACCTGCATGGATCAGTTGCAGAAGTACCAGTTCGACAAGATCTTCCCCGGCTGCCGCCTCATCGACATCCACGAATACCTGATGGAAAAGGGCGTCAAGCTCGACGGCATCACCGGCCAGCAGTACATGTACCACGAGCCCTGCCACACCCCGATGAAGATCCATTCAGGGATCAAAGTCGCCAACCAATTGATGGGCACGCGGGTGGACCTCAACGACCGCTGCTGCGGCGAATCGGGCACGCTCGCCGTCGCCCGGCCGGACATCTCCACCCAGGTGCGCTTCCGCAAGCAGCAGGAGCTCGAAGCCGGCGCCGCCGCGCTGCGCGAGAGCCAGCCGACCGCGCCGGTCAAGGTGCTCACCTCCTGCCCGAGCTGCCTGCAGGGGCTGTCGCGCTACGCCAACGACGGCGGCGGCATCGAGGCCGACTACATCGTGGTCGAGATTGCCCGCCACCTGCTCGGCGAGGACTGGCTGCCCGGTTACGTCGAGCGCGCCAACAACGGCGGCATCGAGCGGGTGCTACTGTAAAAGCGGCGCGGCGTTTGATGTGCGCCGCGCCGCATCTATCCTGAAGTCCGGCGCCGGCGTAAGCTGGCGCTG
>JAGRFO010000329.1 GCA_020446005.1 Rhodocyclaceae bacterium
TTCTTCAAGGAGCGCTGGTACGGCTTCGACGACGGCCTCTACGCCGGCGCGCGGCTGCTCGAAATCCTCTCCGCCCGCGCCGACGCCAACGCCGCGCTCAAGGCGCTGCCCGACGCGGTCAGCACGCCGGAGCTGAACATCAAGATGGCCGAGGGCGAGCCTTTCGAACTGGTCAGCCGGCTCAAGGCGCAAGCCGATTTTGCCGGCGCCGACGAGGTCATCACCATCGACGGCGTGCGCGTCGAGTACCCCGACGGCTTCGGTCTCGCCCGACCGTCGAACACCACCCCGGTGGTGGTGCTGCGTTTCGAGGCGGACTCCGAAGCGGCCATCGCGCGCATCCAGCAGGCCTTCCGCGCCGCCATCGAGGCGGTCTGGCCGGGGCTGGCGCTGCCCTTCTGAGCCCCCGGCGCGCGCCTCGCCCTACAGTGAGGCGCGCTACGCCGGTTCCCGCCGCGCCACCCAGTCGAGTACCGCAAAGCCGGTCCCGCGCGGCCAGCCCTTGAGCTTGTCCTTGGCGATCAGCTTGACCTCCGCGAGTTCGTCGTTGAGTGCGATCTCACCGCTCGCCTCGACGTGATAGACCATCAGTACCTGATTGGCCTCGGCAAAGCCATAGTTGCCGATCCAGTGCACCGCCTGCGCGTCGAGGCCGGTCTCTTCCTTAACCTCACGCGCCACCGCCACTTCGGGGGCTTCATCGCGCTCAAGAAAGCCGGTCACCAGCGCGAACTGCCCGGCCGGCCAGGCGGCGTTGCGCGCGAGCAGCATCTGCCCCTCGCGGTCCACGCATTCGATGAGCGCACACACCACCGGCACCGGATTGCCCCAGGCGATGAAACCGCAGGCGACATCGGGACAGCGGCGGCGCGGCAGATCGCCGATGAGGGCATCCACCAGCGGACCGGCGCAACGCGGGCAGTAACGCCAGTCGTCCGCCGCGAAGCGCATCAGCGCGTCCGCGGGCTGCGGCTGCCGCGGTTGTAGTTCGGGTCGCCGGGCAGGATGCAGCGACCAATGCCGAACACCCGCCCCTGCGCGCCCGGCGGGCAGACCTGATTTTCAGGATAGGTGTCGGCGACCGCCTGGGCCGCCGCCTGACGCGCCTCGTCGACGAACTCCCAGCGCCCGTTGGGCAGCAGTCGCACCGCCTCGCCGGCGGCGGTGGTAGCCTCGATGACCTGTCCTTCCTCGGCCATGGGGAGGCCGCTGACGCCCAGCGCAAGTGCGGCGACCAACGCGCGGAACCTCACAGCGTGCCCCCGACCCAGCCGGCCACCGAGGCCAGCGCCGCGGGGAGCTTTTCCGGCTCGGTACCGCCGGCCTGCGCCATGTCCGGCCGACCGCCGCCCTTGCCGCCGACCTGCTGGGCGACGAAGTTGACCAGCTCGCCGGCTTTCACCTTGGCGGTGAGGTCGGCGGTGACACCGGCGATGAGCGTGACCTTGCCCTCGGCTGCCGAGGCCAGCACGATGGCGGCCGAGCCGAGCTTGTCCTTGAGCTTGTCCATG
>JAGRFO010000081.1:0-177 GCA_020446005.1 Rhodocyclaceae bacterium
AGCCGCAGGGCATCGGCCAGCGCACGCTTGAGCGATTGCGCCATCGCCAGATGGTTGCGGTGGGCGCCGCCGCAAGGCTCGCTGACGATCTTGTCGACCAGCCCCAAGGCCTTGAGCCGCACCGCGGTGATGCCCATGGTTTCGGCCGCCACGTTGGCCTGATCGGCGCTCTTCCAC
>JAGRFO010000081.1:266-8121 GCA_020446005.1 Rhodocyclaceae bacterium
CCGCCCGAGCCGCCCTCGCCGATCACGGTCGAGATGATCGGCACCTTGAGATCGGCCATGACGAACAGATTGTGCCCAATCGCCTCGGACTGCCCACGCTCCTCCGCGCCAATTCCCGGATACGCGCCCGGCGTATCGACAAAGGTAAACACCGGCAGGTTGAATTTTTCCGCCAGCTTCATCAGCCGCAGCGCCTTGCGGTAGCCCTCCGGCCGCGGCATGCCGAAATTGCGGTGGATTTTTTCCTTGGTGTCGCGCCCCTTCTGGTGGCCGATCACCATGCACGACACCCCGTTGAAACGCGCCATCCCGCCCACGATCGCGTGGTCGTCGGCATAACTGCGATCCCCGTGCAGCTCCTGAAAATCGGTAAACATGTGTTCGACGTAATCGAGCGTGTACGGGCGCTGAGGATGCCGCGCCACCTGCGCGATCTGCCAGGGCGTCAGCTTGGCGTACAAATCCTTGGTCAGCGTCTGGCTCTTGCCCTCCAGCCGCGAAATTTCGTCCGAAATATCGACCGCGGACTCGTCCTGACCAAAGCGCAAGTCATCAATCTTGCCCTCCAGCTCGGCGATGGGCTGCTCAAAATCGAGGAATGTGGTCTTCATCGAAGCGGTCATTGGCGTCGTTTAAAGGCAGCTATTGTACCCCTTACTGCCGACGCAAAACCCAGCGCGCCCCTCGCCGCAGCACAAATTCAACCGACACCCCCGCCAGCTCACCGCAAGGGAGAGAGCCACCGCGGTGGCATCTGACCGCTCGGATGCAACATCGCTGAGGCGTGCGCCATTGACCTGCCATGTAGGCACAACCCGCACCGTCAGACATGCAGCAGAACAGGATAATGCAGGCGAGTCACGCCCGACCACGCAGCCGGGGCACGACAATTTCCCATTGCTCACAACGGACCGTGGCCACGAAATTCTGCTCGGTGTCCGTTTTGTAGCGGGTGACGATGCCGGCCACCTCGCAGCCATCGAGCGCAAACGATAGCTTGAATGATTTCGCCGTTCGCCCCACCGTATTCCCATCGCCATCAAGGATCAGGTAACGGTCCCCCGCCGGCTGCAGTTCAAGGGGATCACCGGACTCAAGCCGGCCAATTGCTGCATGTATTGGATCATCCGGGCGTTGCCGGCCCGCAAACCCGAGATCGACCTCTCCAAGCGTCAGGGTTTGGTACTGAACATCCAGCGCCGGTATATGATGGCCCTCGAAACGACGGCGCTGCACCTGGGTGCCGAGTGTCGCAGCGAAGGGGATGCCCGCCTCGAAGCTGCATAAGGTCAGCGTTTCCTCAGCCCGAGTCATTCCCACGTAATAAAGCCTGCGGGCCTCCTCAAGTTGATCAGGCGGCACATCCCAACTGCCATCGAGCACCACAACATGGCGAAACTCCAACCCTTTGGCGGCGTGAACAGTGCCCAGAAAAAGCCCGGGCTGCCGGTGCTGGCGCATCTCGCGCGCGTAGTCGTAGAGCCAGTTGATGACAGTCGCCGGGGCAAACTGACACGCCCCGTACTCGACCGCCAGTTGCTCAAAGGCGCCCTCGAAGAACGGATGCCAAACCGAATCAAGCGCCTGTTCGAACGCAATCCTGGCCACCGCCGCGACATCAAGCGACACATCGTCGACAGCCCTCAGTTGCGCAATGAGTCGAACAAACGGCCGCTGACGCGTCAGCGGCAGCGCACTTTGCTTGTCTGACGCCAGAAAGTACGGAATACCGTGCTGTTCGCACATGGCCTGCAGTGGCCAAAGATAGCGATGGCTTCGCGAGAGCACGGCAAAGCCCTGCCAATCGCTTCGCCCTTCCAGATCCTGCAGGCGTCCAAACTCTGCCATCGCAGCTTGGGCCTGGAGATTTCCACCGACGCGGTCGGCCCCGGGGAGGTCGATCCGGAGAACGTTTCCCTGCCGCACGGTGTCGCGCGCGCGCCACGCCCCGCCTTCCGGCTGCTCGGCTCGGGCCGAGTCGATGCGGATCGGCTGTTCGGCCTTCAACCGCGCCAGGTTTTGTCCGATCAACTGATTCGACGCCGAGATGATCGCGCGGCTGGAGCGGTAGTTTTCAACGAGGTAGCTGACCTCTGCCGCGTATTCCTCACAGAAGCGTTCGATATGCCGGTTGCTGCCGCCGCGCCACTGGTAGATGTTCTGATCGTCGTCGCCCACCGCCAGGATGCACAAGCCACCGTCTTGATCTCCGTAGCGCCGGGACAGGGCACTGACCAGACGATACTGGCGGTCGTCGATGTCCTGGTATTCATCCACCAGAATGTAACGATAGCCCTGCAGAAGGCGTTCGCGCAGATCGTCGTCACCTTCAATCAGCGTGCGGCCTTCGAGCAGATCCGCCGCACGGTCGAGTATCGCATCGAGCTCGCCCTCCTCCACCTTGTCCCGCCGATCGAAGCTCGTGCCGGTCAGGCGCATCGCCATGGCATGGTAGGTCAGCACCGTGAGCCCCACCGCATCGTTACCAACCAACGCAAAAAGCCGTGTGCGGATTTCGTTGGCAGCGTGGCGATTGAAGGTCAGTGCGATCACCGCCGACGCCGGCACGCGCCGCACCCGCAGAAGATAGGCGATGCGATGCACAACGAGGCGCGTCTTGCCCGAACCGGGCCCGGCGAGCACCAGGCGGTTGCGATCCTGATGATCGGTCACGATGGTCTTTTGTGTGTCATTGAGCGAATCGACGATCGCCTTCCAGGACGCCTCGCTGGTCGCCAGCTGCAGAACGTCTTCCTTGCCCCGAAAATACTGGCGCATGAAGTCATCCTTGCTGCGGGTGAAGTAGTGCATGATCAGCCGCAAGGCATCAGCCATCTCGCGGACGGCCACTTCCGCATACTCGCGCATCACATGCACCTGGATGCGGCGCTCCCGGTAGTGCTCATCCAGGCGCTGAAAGTCGTCCTTCACATAGCGCTGACCGTGCTTGTCCGGGTTGATGTCAATGGTCATGGCCCTGCGCATCACCGTCATGCCGTGGTTGAGCGTGAGGATCTCTTGGTTGTGGAGATAGAGCAGCACGTGCTCAAGCGCCTTCAGCCGCTGCTCCGGTTTGATCACCGCATTGAGGTCGAGATCGTCCGCCAGCAGGCGTTGAAGCTCGCCAAAGGTGGTGTTGACGAGCAGATCCTTGCCACGCAGCCCCGGTGCTAGCTTGGCCAGCAAAAACGGTAGCAGCACGGCCGCAATCCGGCGCCGTTTCTCGCCCAACCCCTCGACTTGCGGCCATGTATAGCCGCCCCGTATCCGCAGCTTGAGGTAGTCGCGATTCAATTGGCGCAGCTCAAAACTGCTGCGCTGCTGGCTGTCGCCATCACGGTCCAGCGCGAGACTGTGCAGCAGCCGGGACACATGCAGGGGCAACAGATCGGCTTGCCCGCAGCGCTCACGCAGCAGTGCAGTCAGCGGCGGCAAATTCACATCCTGCCAGCTGCCGTCATCTGCATCCGGGGCCAACTCGCGTAGCGCCGAGAACAGCGCAGCCTCAAGCTGGAGGCAGCTTTTCAGGCGCTCGCCGGATGCGCCCGCGACACCGTAGCGCAGGTAAATCGTCAGCTGCGAGTCGTTCTCCAGCAAGCCAAGCGCTTCGAGTTGCCGGAGCGCGCCACTGACCTCCTCGCTGGCCTGCCCGGTCAGTTGCATCAGCTGATCGGTATTGATGCGTTCATCCGCCTCTGCCGCGTACAGGTAATGCAGAATCGCCCGAAACTCCTCCCACCGTCGTTCCGGCAAGTGCGCGTTCTCAAGCCGTGCCTCCGCCTCTTCCTCGCTCAGGCAAAGCCGGGCCGGGAACACTTTGGTGTGATTCTCCTCACGCCGAAGAAACTGGCCCCGCTCCAACCAGGCGATCGCCGTCACCACTTTGGTTTCAGCATCGCGATCATCCGCATCGAAGGTGGTCTGCACCGCATCATCCTGCAGGATCTCGCCGGCAGTGATGACGACCTGCCCCCCTTTGCGCTTGGCAGATTCAAAGCGAAGCTTCTTGAGGATCTGTTGGATGTCCTTGTAGCTGAGGCGGGAGCGTTCGCTCAGCCCAAACTGGGCCTCGATGTCTTGAGGGTCATACAGCAGCACGCAGCGCGCATCGTCCTGATCCCGCCCCGCCCGGCCGGCTTCCTGCAGATAATTCTCGAGCGAACCGGGGATGTCGGCATGAACGACCAGCCGCACATCTTGCTTGTCGACACCCATGCCGAAGGCATTGGTCGCAACAATGACCCGCAGCCCTCCCTGAATGAAATCCTCTTGTATGTCCTTTTTTTCGTGCGGTTGCAGGCCGGCATGGAAGTACTTGCATGCCCAGTTCTGACCGATCAGGAAATCGGCCAGATCTTCGGCCTTCTTCCGACTGGAAACGAACACCACCGCGCCACCCTCGTGCACCTGCAACTCATCGGCAAGCAACTGGTGTACGCGTGCGAACTTCTCGCCGGCACTGACCGGAAACACTTCAAAATGCAGATTGGGGCGCTCTGGCGTGCCAATGAAGGACTTGAAGCGGACCCCGAGTTCATCAAGAAAGTGCGCGCGGATGTCCTCCAGCACATCCTGCTTGGCCGTGGCGGTGAAACATCCGATCGGCGCAAGTTCGCCAGCCCCGGAGAACTCCCGGATGAAGCGTGCGGCGTACAAGTAGTCGGGGCGAAAATCGTTGCCCCACTTCGACAAACAGTGCGCCTCATCAAAGATCCAGGCGCCGATCTGCCGGTTCGCGATTGCCCGTCGAAACGCTTTGTTGCGGAACTGCTCCGGTGAAACCAGCAAGATGCCGACATCACCGAGCTGAATCTTTTCGAGCACATCTGCCCGCTCCGGCATGGTCAGCAGCCCGTTCAATGCCGCCGCGCACTGCACGTTACGCGCAAGCAAGCCATCGACCTGATCCTTCATCAGCGATTGCAGCGGCGAAATAACCACCGTCAGGCTGCCGTTGCGGTGGTAGCGATTCAGCGCCGGCAACTGGTAACAGATGGATTTGCCGCCACCCGTCGCCAGCACTGCGAGCACCGACTCGCCGCGCATCCCAGCGAGCACGATATCGTGCTGGGCGCTCTGCCCCGCTGCTTCGTAGCGAAAATCGTCAAAGCCGAAGTAGCGCTTGAGCTCCCGCCTGGGATCGTGAGTCGTGCGGCAGTAAGTACAGGCCGGGTCATCACAAGGCTGGTCACGCAGTTCCGCAATCAACTGTCCAACGACCGGAAACTGGTGTCGAACCCATGGCGCGAGCACCGAGTTGCCACCGGACACTCTCAACCAGGCAAGCACATAGACAATAGACCAATGAAGCTCGGTCTGCGCGAGGTCGTACTCGATCAATTGATGGAGCCGGGCACTGCACACCTTCAAAGTCCGGGACAAGCCAGGGTCGGTTTCGGCAAGCAGTAAGGGGATGCGCTGCGCGACTTCCCCGATCGACAACGGCGCCTGCCGAGTCAGCGAAAAAAAGAAATTCCCCAGCCCCGGGCCGATTCGCGGCGCAATCAAGGCCTGATAGCACAACAGCTCGTCGGCATGCCCCTCGAACAGCGTCGCGAAGGCGGCTTGCTGGTCGGCAAAAAGCGTCAGCGTGGCGCGACAATCCGATAGAGGTGAATTCAGGCTGTCCCGGATTAGCTTGTAATCTTTGATCAGCCGATGATAGGGGTTCTGCGGAAACGCCAACGGCGAGAGCCGCAGCGTATCAACGACGGGGAGCCGCAACGCCGCCGACGCTGGCGCCGCCGCACGCAACACCGGCAAATCGTGAGCAAGGAGGTTGTGTCCAAGAACAAAGCTTGCCCCGTCGCACATGCGCTCAAGGCGCGCCAAAGCCGCATCGAGTCCCTTGCCAGTATTGGCTTCCAGGGTATCGTCGGCGTCCGGCCGCAGGGCCCCGATTTTGATGATCCGCTCAGGCCTACCCTCCGCTTGCGGAACGGTTTCAAGATCCAGAACCAAGCATTTGGGCTGGGCTAGTTGCGCCATTCGATGGTCTATCAAGTTGAAAAAGCGGCTGCAACATCCAACACACGCGCCACCTACGTTGACATTGACTGAAAGCATCGCACGATAACGGCGTTTCAGACGTTATGCCAGCGGTAGTCGATAAGGATTACTGGCTATCACCCCATTCGGTAGCTTGTAAAGTCGCCGCTCTACTCAGCTTGCCTTTATGAACAACTCCAATCTGCGATCATTCGGAGTGCACTACGCCCGCTTTCTAAAGCGGGCGTCCCACTAAATAAACGGCCGTGTAACCATGACGAGCCCCGAGATACAAGGCTAAAGCACAAAAAAGCGGACTGGCCTTCGCCAATCCGCTTGATCTCAAAAATTCCGTGGTGGAGAGGAGGAGGATCGAACTCCCGACCTCCGCATTGCGAACGCGGCGCTCTCCCAGCTGAGCTACCCCCCCACGCGTGGGCGAAATTATAGTCGCGCGTTCAGGCCTTGGGAAGCCCGTCCCCGGTTTCTGGCGGATGGGCGGCGGCGCGCTTGAGGCGGTCGTTGACGGCCAGCCATTCGACGCTGCTCGGCGGCGCTTCGATCAGCAGAAGGTCGGCGCCGCTGCGGTCGAGGTGGCGCAGTTCGCGGTACAGACTGTTTGCGTAGCCGACGGGATCGGCCGGGAGTTGCCGCCAGTTCGCACCCTGGGCGGTGAGCGAACGAGACAGGACGGCGATGCGCTGGCCGGCCTTTTCAGCGGCAGCAGCGACGGCCGGCAGGTCGGCGGCGGCGAGCAGGCGGACGGGGGTGATGGGGGCGTAGTGCGAGGCCAGCGCGCCGGAAACGCGCGGGGCGGTGGCGTCGGGCGCGTCGGGTGTGGTGACCGGCGCGCCGAGGACGCGGCTGAGTTCGACAGCGCTGATATGCCCCGGGCGCAGCACGACCGGAGCGCCGCGGGAGAGGTCGACGATGGTCGATTCGATGCCGACCGCGCAGCCACCGCCGTCGAGCACCACCGCGACCGCATCGCCGAGTTCGTCGCGCACATGCGCGGCGGTGGTCGGGCTGATGCGGCCGAAGCGGTTGGCCGAGGGCGCGGCGAGGCCACCACCGAAGGCGCTGAGCACGGCCTGGGCGACGGGGTGCGCCGGTACGCGCAGGCCGACGGTGTCCTGCCCGCCGGTGACGGCGTCGGGCACGCCCGGCTGGCGTTTGAGGATCAGCGTGAGCGGACCGGGCCAGAACGCGGCGGCGAGCCGGCGGGCGGCCTCGGGAATGTCGCGCGCCCAGTCGTCGAGCTGGTCGGCCGAGGCGAGATGGACGATCAGCGGGTGGTCGGCCGGTCGCCCCTTGGCGGCAAAGATGCGCGCCACCGCCTGCGGGTTGCGGGCATCGGCGGCGAGGCCATACACGGTTTCGGTCGGCAGGCCGATCAACTGGCCGGCGCGCAAGGCGGCGACCGCCTCGCGCACGGCGTGGTCGGGGTCAGTCATCCCCGATGCCGATCGCCGCGCGGGCGGCCAGCGCGGTGGCCAGCGCGGCGTCCGCCTCGTGGTCGACCACCGTGAAATGGCCCATCTTGCGTCCGGCGCGGGCGTGGTGCTTGCCGTACAGGTGCAGGCGCAGGTTGGGCACCGCGTGCAGCACCGACCAGTCGGGCTCGCGGGCGCGCTCTTCGCCGCCGCGGTACCACAGGTCGCCGAGCAGATTGACCATCACCGCGGCGCTGTGCGCGCGCGGCTCGCCCAGCGGCAGGCCGCACAGGGCGCGGACCTGCTGCATGTATTGATCGGTGAGGTTGGCGTCGATGGTGGCGTGGCCGCTGTTGTGCGGGCGCGGCGCCATTTCATTCACATAGAGCGTGCCGCCGCTGATGAAGAATTCGACCGCCAGCGTGCCGACGTAG
>JAGRFO010000082.1 GCA_020446005.1 Rhodocyclaceae bacterium
CTCGACCGCCTCGGCTACGAATACGTCGAGGAAACCGGCAACCCGGTGTATCGCATGTTCCTGGGGTGATCGGGGCGCCCCGCCGGGGCGGTCATCGAACGGTCGCAATCGCCCGCTAACTTGGCTTGTTTCAATCGACGCTCCTGCGCCCATCCGCCGGCTTGACGGCGTTGGCGTTGGGTGTAGGATTTTTGCCTGTTCGCCGGCCGGAGCCTTGGACCATGAATGAACCTTTTGCGCGCGACATCCGTAACGATCCCTTGCTGCACGACGAGTTGATGGACAGCCTCGACGAAGAGCTGGAGATGGAGCTCGACGATGACCGGATGGATGCGCTGGTCGATATGCCGGAGGATGAGGCGGCGGGCGAGCGGGACATGGACCGTCGGCTGTACTTTCGCGAGCTGCTCCGGCTGCAGGCCGAGCTGATCAAGCTGCAGGACTGGGTGGTGCACCAGAAGCTCAAGCTGGTGGTGCTGTTCGAGGGGCGCGACGCGGCGGGCAAGGGCGGGGCGATCAAGCGCATCACCCAGCGGCTGAATCCGAGGGTGTGCCGGGTGGCGGCCTTGCCGGCGCCGAGCGATCGCGAGAAGACGCAGTGGTATTTCCAGCGCTACATTGCCCATCTGCCGGCGGCCGGCGAGATCGTGCTGTTCGACCGCAGCTGGTACAACCGCGCCGGGGTGGAGCGGGTGATGGGGTTTTGTTCGGACGAGGAGTATCAGGAGTTTTTCCGCTCGGTGCCGGAGTTCGAGAAGATGCTGGTGCGCTCGGGGACGATCCTCGTCAAGTACTGGTTTTCGGTCAATGACGACGAGCAGAACCGGCGCTTCCTGATGCGCATCCACGACCCGCTCAAGCAGTGGAAGCTCAGCCCGATGGACATGGAGTCGCGCCGGCGCTGGGAGCAGTACACCATCGCCAAGGAGGCGATGCTGGAGCGCACCCACATCCCCGAGGCGCCGTGGTGGGTGATCCCGCCCGGCGGCAAGAAGCGCGCGCGCCTCAACTGCATCCATCATCTGCTCGGCCAGGTGCCCTACGAGGAGATCCGGCGCACGCCGGTGGCGCTGCCGGCGCGGGTGTTCAACGCCAATTACATTCGCCATCCGGTGCCCGACGAGATGTTCGTGCCGGCGGTGTATTAACGCCATTCCTTGAGCGGTTGATCGCGCCGTGGTGGCGCCGCCATGACACCCACCGATTCCTCAATACACGAAAAATTCGGCACTGTGCTCGGCATGGCGCCGGGCAACGTGCCGGTGTATTCCTGCGACTATCCGTCCGCCGACCCGGCCGAGTATCCCGGCCGCAGCAGCTACCGCAGCGAGCTCGACGGCGAGTACATGGGCTACAAGTGGCAGTGCGTGGAGCTGGCGCGGCGCTGGCTGTACCTCAACCACGGCTACGTGTTCGACGACGTGCCGATGGCCTACGACATCTTTCGCCTGCGTTCGGTGCGGGTGGTCAAGAGCGGCGCCCGCCTGCCGTTGCACGCCTTCCACAACGGCTCGCCGCGCCATCCGCAGCCCGGCTGCCTGTTGATCTGGAACGAGGGCGGCGAATTTCACGTGACCGGCCACGTGGCGATCGTGGTCGAGGTTCTGCCCGACCGCGTGCGCATCGTCGAGCAGAACGTCGGCATGCATCGCTGGCCGGCCGGGCAGCACTGGTCGCGCGAGCTGCCGGCGCGCACCGACGCCGCCGACGGCTACTGGATTCAGGCCACCCTGCCGGGGGCGAGCATCCTCGGCTGGATGCTGCAGACCAACGACGCCAGCCATGCCGTGGCGCATGAACCGGTTGACCGCCGGCTGTTCGACATCCACGCCGCGCGCCTGCCGCAGCGCGGCCAGCACCTCACGCCGTGGCTCGACCCCCGCGGCGATGACGAAGCCGCTTTCGTGGCCGCGATGGGGGGCCACAAGCTGACCGAAGCGGTCGACGATCAGTACCGCTACTTCCGCTTGTCGGACACCGCGCTGGACGAACTGCGCCGCGCCACCAACGAGCTCCACGCCATGTTCATGCACGCCACCCAGGCGGTGCTCAACGACGACGGCCTGCTCGCGCGCTTCAACATCCCACCGGTGCTGTGGCCGCGGCTGCGCGCGAGCTGGGACAAGCGGCGCGGCCAGATGATCACCGGGCGCTTCGATTTCTCGGTCAGCGCGCAGGGCGTCAAAGTGTATGAATACAACGCCGACTCCGCCTCCTGCCACATGGAAACCGGCAAGGTGCAGGCCCGATGGGCGGCGCACTTCGGCTGCACCGAGGGTGTGTGCCCCGGCGACGACCTGTTCGACAGCCTGGTCGACGCCTGGCGCGGCGCCGGCGTCGATGGCGTGCTGCACATCCTCTACGACCGCGACATGGAGGAGGCCTACCACGCGCGCTACATGAAAGCCGCCGCCGAGGCCGCCGGCCTCACCTGCAAGATGATCCGCGGCCTCGCGGGCCTCGACTGGAACGCTGCCGGCGAGGTGGTCGACGCCGATGGCCAGCCGATCCGCTGGGTGTGGAAAACCTGGGCTTGGGAGACCGCGCTCGACCAGCTGCGTGCCGAATGCGACGCCGACGACCGCGCCCCGCCGCTGCTCGCCAGCGACGCCCCACGCGCCGCCGCGCCGCGCCTCGCCG
>JAGRFO010000083.1 GCA_020446005.1 Rhodocyclaceae bacterium
GACATGCCGGAATCGGTGCTGGTGCGCTTCAAGGGCAAGATGCAGCCCGGCGTCACCCTGCGTGACCTCGTCAATGCCATTCCGCTCTACGCCATCAAGGCCGGCCTGCTGACGGTCGAGAAGAAGGGCAAGAAGAACATCTTCTCCGGCCGCATCCTCGAAATCGAAGGGCTGCCCAACCTCAAGGTCGAGCAAGCCTTCGAGCTGTCCGACGCCTCCGCCGAGCGCTCCGCCGCCGGCTGCACGGTGCACCTCGACAAGGCGCCGATCGTCGAGTACATGAACTCGAACATTACGCTGATGAAGTGGATGATCGCCACCGGCTATGAAGACGCCCGCACCCTCAAGCGTCGCATCGCCTCGATGGAAGAGTGGATCGCCAAGGGCGAGCTGCTCAAGGGCGACGACAACGTCGACTACGCCGCGGTCATCGACATCGACCTGGCCGACATCAAGGAGCCGATCGTTGCCTGCCCGAACGACCCGGACGACGTCAAGCTGCTGTCGGAAGTCTCCGGCACCAAGATCGACGAAGTCTTCATCGGCTCGTGCATGACCAACATCGGCCACTTCCGCGCCGCCGCCAAGGTGCTCGAAGGCAAGTCGGACATCCCGACCCGCCTGTGGGTCGCCCCGCCGACCAAGATGGACGCAATGATCCTCACCGAGGAAGGTTACTACTCCGTCCTCGGCAAGACCGGCGCGCGCATGGAAAGCCCGGGCTGCTCGCTGTGCATGGGCAACCAGGCGCAGATCCGCAAGGGCTCGACCGCGATCTCGACCTCGACGCGTAACTTCCCCAACCGCCTCGGCATCGACACCCAGGTCTTCCTCGGCTCCGCCGAACTGGCCGCGGTGTGCGCGCTGACCGGCGTCATCCCGACCCCGTCGGAGTACATGGCGCAGGTCGAGTCGCTCAAGGCCCAGGCCGGCGAAGTCTATCGCTACATGAACTTCGACCAGATCGAAGCCTTCCGCGAAGTGGCGGAGACGGTTGAAGCCTGAGTCGCACGCTTGAACGGGTCGGCTTCGGCTGGCCCGTAGTAACAACGAAAACGCCCCGACCGGGAAACTGGTCGGGGCGTTTTTGCGTTCTGCGGCGTTGCCCGGCGCGTGTCAATCGTGCCAGTCGCCGACGACCTTCACTTCCAGAAAATCCTCCAGCCCCCACATCCCGCCTTCGCGGCCGTTGCCAGATTGTTTGTAGCCGCCGAAGGGCGCGCCGGCGCCGAGGGGCTGGCCGTTGACTTCGACCATGCCGGCACGAAGCTGGCGGGCGACGCGCCGGGCGCGGGCCGGGTCCTGCGTCTGGACATAATGGGTGAGGCCGTAGGGGCTGTCGTTGGCGATGGCGATCGCTTCTTCTTCGCTGTCGAAGGGGAGGATGCTGAGCACCGGGCCGAAGATTTCCTCGCGCGCGATGGTCATGCGGTTGGTGACGTCGGCGAACACGGTGGGGCGAACAAAATAGCCGGTGGCGTGATCGTCGGGTTTGCCGGGGCCGCCGGCGACGAGGCGCGCGCCTTCGTCGATGCCGGTCTGGATCAGGTGCTGGATCTTGTCGAACTGGGTCGCCGAGACCACCGGGCCGATGTGCCCGCCGGGCTGCGCTGCCGGGCCAACCGCGGTGCTCTGGGCGATGCGCGTGGCGGTGTCGACCGCCTGGTCGTAGATGCTGCGCTCGACCAGCATGCGGGTCGGTGCGTTGCAGGACTGGCCGGAATTGTTGAAGCAGCGCTTGATGCCGCGCTCGACGGCCTTTTCGTCGGCATCGGCGAAGATCAGGTTGGCGCCCTTGCCGCCCAGTTCAAGGCTGACGCGCTTGACGGTGTCGGCGGCGTTTTTCGAAATGGCGATGCCGGCGCGGGTCGAGCCGGTGAAGGAAATCATGTCCACATCCGGATGGCCGGAGAGCTGCGTGCCAACGCCGGGGCCGTCGCCATTGACGAGGTTGAACGCGCCGGGTGGGAGGCCGGCGGCGTCGATCATCTCGGCAAACAGCATGGCCGACAGCGGGGCAATCTCGGAGGGCTTGAGCACCACCGTGCAGCCGGTGGCGAGCGCGGGGATGACCTTGAGCGTGATCTGGTTCATCGGCCAGTTCCATGGCGTGATCAGCCCGCACACCCCGATCGGCTCGTACAGGATGCGGCTGCGGGGGGCGTGCGCGCCGAGGGGCCGTTCGAAGGCGAAGTCGCGCGCGCAGCGGATCAGGGTCTTGATGTGGCTGGCGCCCGCGCCGCACTGGGCGGCGCTGGCCATCGTGATCGGGGCCCCCATTTCACACGAAATGGCAGCGGCCATCTCTTCGTTGCGCTCGGTGTAGATGCCCAGCAGCGTGTCCAGCCGGCTCAGCCGATCTTCAAGCGGCGTCTGGCTCCATGCCGGGAAGGCGGCGCGCGCAGCGGCGACGGCGGCGTCGGTGTCGGCCTGGCCGCCGAGCGAGATCAGCGCACACGTGGCTTCGGTGCTCGGGTCGATGACCGCGAAGTCATTGGCGCGAACGGGCGGAACCCAACGGCCGTTGATGTAGAACTGACGTTTGTCGAGCATGGGGTGGAAGTCTCCATGGGCAGTGGGGCGGCGCGCGGTGGCGCGTCATCAACCCGATGATGCGCTTTTTTTCGTCATGGGCGGAGGGGCGCGACAGGTCGGGCAAGCGACTGCGGTTATCCCGGATGCCGCGCGCGTGAACTGTGGATGCTCCCAATTTCGCCGTGGCGCGGGGGTGCCGACAATGATCGGCACGCGTCGATCTGCGGGCGCGCCGGCGGAGGAGAAAATAATGGAGTTCATCGAAACAAGCCTGGAAGGCCATATCGGCATCATCACCCTGAACAGCCCCAAAAAACTCAACGCGCTCAGCCATGCGTTGGTCGAGAGCGTGATCAGCGCGCTGCGCAACTTTGCCGAACGCGATGCGCGGGTGGTGATCCTGCGTGCCAAACAGGGCGTGAAAGTGTGGTCGGCGGGGCACGATGTCAGCGAACTGCCCGAGGGGCGGCGCGATCCGCTGGGGTGGGACGATCCGCTGCGTAACCTGGTGCGCACCATCGAGAGCCACCCCGCGCCGGTGATCGCGATGATCGAAGGGACCGTGTGGGGCGGGGCGGTCGAAACCGTGCTGGCCTGCGACATCGTCATCGCCGAACCGCATTCGACCTTCGCGGTCACCCCGGCGCGATTGGGCGTGCCCTACAACGTGAGCGGGATGATGACTTTCATGAGCGCCGCCAGCGTGCGGGTGGTCAAGGAACTGGCGTTTACCGCTGCCCCGGTCGACGCCGCCCGCGCCGAGCGGGTGGGGATGATCAATCATGTGGTGCCGCTGGAAGAGCTGGAAAAGTTCACCCTTGACATGGCCCACGTGATCGCCGACAACGCACCGCTCAGCATCCGGGTGATGAAGGAGCAACTGCGGGTGCTCACCGGCGCCAAACCGGTCAGCCCGCGCGGCTTCGAGAAAGTGCAGGGGCTGCGTCGGGTGGTCTATGACAGCTACGACTACGCCGAAGGCATCCGCGCCTTCAAGGAAAAACGCCGGCCCAAATATCTCGGCCGCTGATGGGGGGTGTCAGGCCGGCGTGTGGCGCGGAATGCGGCGCAGGTGGGCGGCGGTGGCCAGCACCAGAGCGCAGATCAGTGACAGCACCGCGGCCATGGCCGGCCACTGGCCGGCGTCCCAGGCCAACCCGACGCTTGAGCCCAGTACGCTGCTGCCGAGGTAGTAGCTGCTCAGATACAGCGCCGCCGCCAGTGCGCGGCTGGCCCCGGCGCGACGGCTGACCCACCCGCTGGTGGTGGTGTGGGCGGCGAAGAAGCCGAAGGTGAATACGCCAATGCCGACGATCACCCCGATCAACGCTTCCGACAGCGTGATCAGCACGCCCAGCAGCATGATCGCCGCCATCACCCACAGCACGTTGCGCCGGCCGATCCGGTCGGCCAGTTGACCGGACCAGGCCGAGGCCCAGGTGCCGACCAGATAGAGCAGGAAGATCGCGCCAATCGCGGTCTGGCCGAGCGAGAACGGTGGCGCGACGAGGCGGAAGCCGAGAAAGTTGTAGAGCGCGACGAAAGCCCCCATCAGCAGGAACGCGCATAGGAACAACCAGGGTAGGCCGGCGTCGCCCATCAACGCCCGAGTGTCGCGGGCGATCGCGCCGACGCGGATGCTGCGCCGCTGGAAATGGCGCGATTCGGGCAGGCTGCGCCAGAAAGCGATGGCGGCAAAGGCACCGAGCAGGCCGATCACCAGCAGCGCCGCGCGCCAGTCGAACAAGTCGGTCGCCAGCGCGGCGACGAAGCGCCCGCTCATCCCCCCGAAGGCGTTGCCGGCAATGTACAGTCCCATCGCGCGGCCTTGCGCGTTGGGCGCGATCTCCTCGCCCAGATAAGCCATCGCCGCCGCCGGCAACCCGGCCAGCGCCAGCCCGAGCAGGACGCGCAGGAACACCAGTTGCTCGAAACTGGCCACCAGCGGACACAGCAGCGCGGTGAGCGCCGCCAGCGCCAGCGACAGGCGCATCACCGCGCGCCGTCCGAAACGGTCGGACAGCACACTGGCGGGGATCAGCGCGCAGGCCAGCGCGCCGGTGCCGGCCGACACGCTGAGGCTCACCTGGGTCGGCGAAATCCCGAAATCATCGGCCAGCCGCGGCAGCAGCGGCTGGGTGCCGTAGAGCATCGCAAAGCAGGCAAAGCCGCCCAGAAACATGGCGAAGTTGGCGTGGCGATAGGCGGGCGTGCCCGCTTCGAAGTGCGTGGCGTCGAGTGACAGGTCGGCAGACTCGGGCATGTGGGCGTGAAAACCTGCGGGTTGATCTCAGAAGTCCTCATGCTACGAGTGCAAATTTTCCGCGTCCAATATATATTTTGGTGGCCAGTTATACGAAAAACAGATCAATGGAATTGCGTCATCTACGCTATTTCGTGGCGGTTGCCGAGGAGCTGAGCTTTACCCGCGCGGCCGAGCGCCTGCATATCGCCCAGCCGCCGCTGTCGATGCAGATTCGCGCGCTCGAAGAGGAACTGGGGGCGCCGCTGTTGATGCGCACCAAACGGCGGGTCAGCCTGACCGATGCGGGGCGGGCGTTCCTGCAGCGCGCGCGCCAGATCCTTGCCGATGCCGAGTCGGCGCGCGATGCGGTCGGCCGCGCCGCGCGCGGCGAGCTCGGGCGGCTGCGCATCGGCTTCACCTCCTCGCTGCCCTACAGCCCGGCCTTTGGCGATGTGCTGCGCGCCTATCGCGCGGCCTGCCCGGCGGTGGACCTGCAGCTGCGCGAGATGTTCACCCGTGACCAGTTCGACGCGCTGCGCCGTGACGCTCTTGACGTGGCGCTGGTGCGCCAGCCGCCGCAGAGCGCCCCGGACGGCGTGACGATGCGCGAGATCGGCCGCGACCCGCTGCGCATCGTCACCCACACCGCGCATCGCCTCGCGGCGGCGGGCGCGGTGTCGATGGCCGAGCTGCGTGACGAGGCTTTCATCACCTTTCCCTCGGACGCCGGCACCGGCCTGCCGGCGCTGCTGGCGCGTTTGTGCCGCGAGGCGGGTTTCGAGCCGCGGGTGGTGCAGATCGCGCGTGAGGCGACCACCCAGATCAGCCTCG
>JAGRFO010000084.1 GCA_020446005.1 Rhodocyclaceae bacterium
AGACTTCCGACAGCAGCTTGACGTCATCCGGGTCGTTCGGGCAGGCAACGATCGGCTCCTTGATGTCGGCCAGATCGATGTCGATCACCGCGGCGTAGTCGACATTGTCGTCGCCCTTGAGCAGCTCGCCCTTGGCGATCCACTCTTCCATCGACGCGATGCGGCGCTTGAGCGTGCGGGCATCCTGATAACCGTTGGCGATCATCCACTTCAGCAGCGTGATATTGCTGTTGAGATACTCGATGATCGGTTCCTTGTTCAGCCGCACGGTGCAACCGGCAGCGGAGCGCTCGGCGGAGGCGTCGGACAGTTCAAAGGCCTGTTCCACTTTCAGATCAGGCAAACCTTCGATTTCCAGAATGCGGCCCGAGAAGATGTTTTTCTTGCCTTCCTTCGCTACCGTCAGCAAGCCCGACTGGATCGCGGCATAGGGGATGGCGTTGACCAGGTCGCGCAGGGTCACGCCGGGTTGCAGGGTGCCCTTGAAGCGCACCAGCACTGATTCCGGCATATCCAGCGGCATGGAGCCAGTGGCGGCGGCGAAAGCGACCAGACCGGAGCCGGCCGGGAAGCTGATGCCAATCGGGAAACGGGTGTGCGAGTCGCCGCCCGTGCCGACCGTATCGGGTAGCAGCATCCGATTCAGCCAACTGTGGATGATGCCATCGCCGGGCCGCAGCGCCACGCCGCCGCGACTGGAAATAAAGTCCGGCAGGGTGTGATGGGTCTGCACGTCCACCGGCTTGGGATAGGCGGCGGTATGGCAGAAGGACTGCATGACCAGGTCGGCGGAGAAGCCCAGACAGGCCAGGTCTTTCAATTCATCGCGGGTCATCGGGCCGGTGGTGTCCTGAGAGCCGACGGTGGTCATCTTGGGCTCGCAGTAGGTGCCCGGGCGCACGCCCTGCCCTTCCGGCAGACCGCAGGCGCGGCCGACCATCTTCTGCGCCAGCGAGAAGCCCTTGCCGGTGTCGGCCGGGTCTTGCGGGAGGCGGAACAGGGTGGAGGCCGGCAGGCCCAGCGCTTCGCGCGCCTTGGCGGTGAGGCCACGACCGATGATCAGCGGAATGCGACCGCCGGCGCGCACTTCGTCGAGGATAACCGGGGTCTTGAGCTGCGATTCGGCGACCACGCTGCCATTCTTGAGCGCGGTGACCTTGGCGGTGGCATGGTCGATCTGGAGCTCGACCTCGTCACCCATGTTCATTTCGCCGCAATCGATTTCGATCGGCAGCGCGCCGGCGTCTTCCATGGTGTTGAAGAAGATCGGGGCGATCTTGGAGCCCAGACACACGCCGCCGAAGCGCTTGTTCGGCACGAAGGGGATGTCTTCGCCGGTGAACCACAGCACCGAGTTGGTGGCCGACTTGCGCGAGGAACCCGTGCCAACCACGTCGCCCACATAGGCGACCAGATTGCCTTGGGCACGCATGTCTTCGATGAACTTGACCGGACCGCGCACGCCCGGCTCTTCCGGGGTGATGCCGGCGCGCGGGTTCTTGAGCATGGCCAGCGCGTGCAGCGGAATATCCGGGCGGGACCAAGCGTCCGGCGCCGGGGAGAGGTCGTCGGTGTTGGTCTCACCGGTCACCTTGAACACGGTGATCTTCAGCGAGGACGGCACTTCGGGGCGGCTGGTGAACCACTCGCCCTCGGCCCACGACTGCATCACCGACTTGGCGTTGGCGCTGCCCTTGGCGGCCAGTTCCTTGACGTCATGGAAGTAATCGAACATCAGCAGGGTCTTTTTGAGACCCTCGGCCGCGATGCCGCCCACTTCGGTGTCATCGAGCAGGTCGATCATCGGCTTGATGTTGAAGCCGCCGAGCATGGTGCCCAGCAGTTCGGTGGCCTTGGCGCGCGAGACCAGCGCACAGCGCTCTTCACCTTTGGCGACCTTGGCAAGGAACGCGGCCTTGACCTTGGCGGCGTCATCCACGCCGGCCGGCACCCGGTAGGTGAGCAATTCGAGCAGGAAATCCTCTTCGCCAGCGGGCGGCGCCTTGAGAAGTTCAACCAGTTCTGCGGTCTGCTGCTTGCTGAGCGGCAGGGCAGGAATACCAAGCGCGCCACGTTCGGCGGCATGCTGACGATAGGCTTCTAGCATGGGAAATCCTTCCATAGGGTTATGAACCAATCACACGCGCCGCCGACCGACGGGGTCGCCCGCGCCAACTCTTATATATGATACATGTTCCGGAGAAAATTGTGTGGGTGCACAATCGAAAAAGCCCGATCGGGCAACGCCCGCCCCCGTCAGCGACAGGCCGACTGGAGCGCCGCCAGGCTGACCGGCTTGATCAGAAGATCATCGAAACCGGCGGCCAGCAGGCGGGCCTTTTCTTCCGGAAAGGCATGGGCAGTATAGGCCAAGATGCGCGGCCGTGGCGTCGGATCGGACGCCAGATAATGGGCAAGAACTTCATCGCCCGACATGCCCGGCATGCTGATGTCGAGCAGCAGGATGTCGAATTGCTGCGCCGCAAGAAGCTCCAGCGCGGCCGCCCCGCCGGCGACCTCGCTGACTTCGAAGCCCATCCGCGTGGCAAAGGCGACCGCCACCTTGCGATTGACCGGATTGTCGTCGCAGATCAGCATTTTTCGGGGGTGTGGCGCGTCAGTCGGGTTCATGCTCGCTCGCGGGTTGGAAAACCAGGGGAATGCTGAAGGTGAAGACCGAGCCGCGGCCCACTTCCGACTCGACCACGATATCGCCGCCGAGCAGGTGCGACAGCTCGCGCGCGATCGCCAGACCGAGGCCGGACCCCCCTTGTTCGCGCGTCATGAAGTTGTCCACCTGGCGGAATTTCTCGAAGACCAGACTCTGGTGTTCGGCGCTGATACCGCAACCGGAGTCCTTCACCACAAAATTGACCATCTCGCCCGACAGCGACACCGCCAGCTCCACCGTGCCTTCCTGGGTAAACTTGACGGCGTTGTTGAGCAGGTTGTGCAGAATCTGGCGCACCCGCTGCTCATCGCTGACCACGTGCTCGGGCAGGTCATCGGCCAGCACAAGATTCATCGTCAGCCCCTTTTTCTCGCCGTGAGCGCGATGCGCTTCGAAGCACTGCTGCGCGAAGAAGGAAAGCGAGATCTCCATGGGTTTGAGTTCGATGCGGCGGGCCTCGATCTTGGCCAGATCAAGGAGATCGTTGACCAGCGTCAGCAGATGGCGGCCGGACTGGGTAATGGTGCTGGCGTACTCCCGCTTGGCCGGATCCTGCAGTTCCAGTTCCAGCACTTCGGCAAAGCCGAGAATGCCGTTGAGCGGGGTCCGCAGTTCGTGCGAGATGCTGGCGATGAAGTCGGACTTGAGTTGGTTGGCCTCCTCGGCGCGCAGTCGGGCGTCCTCCAGGCGGACGAACGACTCCTGCACCGCATCGGCCATCCGGTTCAGCGAGTTGGACAGCTGCCCCATCTCGTCGCTGGACTTGACCGTCAGGCGATGGACCAGGTCGCCGGCGCGGATGCGCTCGATACCGGCATTGAGGTCGGTGATCTGGCGGGTGATGAGGCGCGCAATCCAGATCGCGACCGCAATCACCGCCAGGATCATGAGCACCGTCGACACCGTCAGCTCGGTGGCGGTGCGGCCGAGGTTTTCACTGATCGAATCAACAATCCGCTCGCGCTGCCGCTCGAACAGGTCGCGCTTGTCGTCGATCATCTGGCCGATGCGCGCCGCCGAGTCGGTGGCCGCGCTGTGGAATTCATCGACATTCGCCCCAATGGTGACAAAGCCGAAACCCTGCCGCGACGCCCCGTACTGGCCGGTGTAATAGGGAATCGCGGCGGCGGTGGTGAGCTTCCACAAGCCGCTGAAGAAGATCAGGAAGGAACCCGACCCGCCGTTTTCGGTGAGTTGGACCCAGCCGTGGCACTGCGGCGAGAAGTTGAGGTAGCGGCAGTCGAGCCCGACCGTGCCGTTCTTGATCATCGCCACCGCGGGTTTCTTCTCGAGCGACTGGTTGTCGAACTCGGGCACGTCGGCCAGAAAATCGTCGATCGGCTTGCCCGAGGCTTGCCAGGCTTCGTACGCGTCCTTGTCGAGCCAGGGCGGCACGCGCGCGCCGGTCTGCGGATCGAAGCCGGTCAGAAAATAGTCGCGCGGGTGCGAGATGGCGCGGGCCTTGTGGTCCCACATGAAGGCATAGTTGCCCTTGATGGCATCGTCGATCGAGGCGTAGCGCTCGTCGGTCGGCACGATGCGGTCGGTGAACTGGCGGATGTGGTCATGATCGAGCGCCAGGGTCACATAGCCGATGACCTGGCCGTCGCGCGCCACCGGCGTGGCCCAGCGGACGATGCCGCGAAAATGCCGCCCGACCGGATTCTCGGTGCCGGCGTAGGCCGACTCCTCCGGCGCGTAGGGAATGCCCGCCTTGAGGACCCGCTCCGGGGTGTAGGGGCCGATCAGCCGGCTGCCCACGTAGGCGCCGATCACGTCGGAGACGTAGATTTCACCGGGCTTGAGCGCTTTGAGCGCGGGCCAGTAGCGCTCGGCCTTGACGAAGGTGTTCTCGCGGCGGGAGATGTCCTTCAGCGCCGGGTCGGTCAGATCCCCGCGTGTGACCTTGATCTTTTCCCGCCCGTCGAGGCCGACGAAGCTCATCTCCACAAACAGCGGTCGCTGCTCGACCACGTCCTCGACTTCGGGCGGCCGGGCGTTGAAATCGCGATTGTTGTCCTCCAGCGCCACCGCCGGATTGGCCGCCAAGGTGATGTCGGGCATCGGCTTGAGCAGCGGCTCCCACCCGCTGCCATCCTCCTTGAGCCGCCACTCGCCATGATTGTTCACCCGACGCGTGCGCACATCGAGGAAAGCGCGATAGGCCTGCGCATCCGGCGTGAGCTGGGTGGCGGCGCGGATGTCCACGTCGCGGTCGTAGAGAAACGTGGCGACGGCCCGCGCGGTGTCGGTGGTGAGCCGTTCGATGGCCTGACGCGCACGATCGTCGAGCGCCCGGATGGCGTCGTTGCTGGCCTCGGTGCCGACTTCGCGCACGGTGGTGATGGTCTGGTCGGCAAGCTTGGTGGCTTCGTCGCTGACCGTGGAGCCGAGCCGCTGCGCCGCCGCCCACGCCAGCATGGCGAGCAGGATCAGCGGCAACACCTTGATCACCACGAACACCGCGATCAGCTTTGCCTTGATGCTCTGGAAGAATTTCAAGCCAGCCTCCTCAACCTGTTCCCGACTCACCGCCGCCCGCCTCGGGGGCCGCCCGTCCGGGTGTCGCTTGACGCGTTCTTTTTATGAACGTGATTTACGGCACGCTAACGAAAGTCTTAACACCCGACACGGAAATCGGGTTTTTGGCGGCGTCACGGAAGCCGTCCGACACGACTGACAGCACACCTGCATGCCGCCTATTGGCGGCGTCACGGAAGCCGTCCGACACGACTGACAGCACACCTGCATGCCGCCTATAATCGCGTTTTGCGCAGACCACGAGGCACTGCTGGCATGAATCTCGAAAAGGTGATTTTCGGCTTCTTCATCGTTCTCGCGGCAACGCTGAACTTCGGCTTCTTCGTCGGCGATCTCGACAACCCGGTGCATCACGACATCTACGAATTGTTTGCCGCTATTGTCGTGAACTTCGTCGCCACCGTGCTCAAGTTCGGCGATCGCACCCAGATTGGCGCGGTACACCTATCCACCTCGTTGGTGGCCGACCTGCAACTGATCGCCGCGGCCATGGTGTGGGGCTACGGGGTGCACATTGCCGGGGTGGGCATGTCGCCCGAGTACACCGCCAAGGTGGTCTCGCTCTCCGGCGGCGCCATGCTGGCCAACGTGGTGTCGGTGATCATCCTGATTGCCGAGACCATCATGCAGCGTCGATGAGAGATCTCTCGCACCAGAGCACGCTGTTCCTCGCCATGCGGCGCCTGCGCGCGCCGCTGATCACCCTCATCGTCATCTACGCCATTTCGGTGCTCGGGCTCACCCTGGCACCCGGCCGCAGCGGCGCGGAAATGAGCTTTTTCCACGCCTTCTACTTCATCAGCTACACCGCCACCACCATCGGCTTCGGCGAAATCCCCGAGACCTTCTCCGACCAACAACGGCTGTGGGTGATGGTCTGCATCTACATGGCCGTGGTCGGCTGGACCTACACCCTGGGCTCGATGTTCGGGCTGTTGCAGGACAAGAATTTCCAGAGTGCGGTTGAAACCCAGCGCTTTGCACGCGCGGTGTCGCGCATTCATGCGCCCTTCTATCTGGTGTGCGGCTATGGCGAAACCGGCCGGCTGGTATGCCGCGCGCTCGACCGAATGGGGCAGCGCGCGGTGGTCCTCGAATCTGACAACAGCCGCGCCGGCGAACTCGAACTGCACAACTACGCCTCCGACCTGCCGGTGCTCACCGCCGACGCCAGCAAGCCCGCCAATCTGCGCCTCGCCGGACTCACCAGCCGCTATTGCCGCGGCGTGCTGGCGCTGACCAACGACGACAACGCCAACCTCGCGATCGCCATTTCGGCGCGCCTGCTGGCCCCCAAACTGCCGGCTCTGTGCCGCGCGGAATCCGCCGAAGTGGCGGCCAACATGGCCTCCTTCGGCACCCGCCACATCATCGACCCCTACACCAAATTCGCCGAATATCTGGCCCTCGCCCTGCACGCGCCCAACGCCTACCACCTGCTCACCTGGCTGACCGGCCTGCCGGGAACGACCATCGAACGCCACCGCGACCCCCCGCATGGCAAGTGGGTGCTGTGCGGCTATGGCAATTTCGGCAAGGTGCTGGTCGAGGCCTTCGACCGCGAGGATGTCCCGGTCACCATCATCGACCGCGCGCCGGCCGAGGGTCCGGGGCATCGCTGGGTGCGCGGCGACGGCACCGGCGCGCACATCCTGCAACGCGCCAACATCGCCCAGGCGGTGGGCATCGTCGCCAGCACCGGCAACGACATCGACAACCTGTCGATCGCGGTCACCGCGCGCGAACTCAATCCCTCGCTGTTCGTGATCCTGCGCATGAACCAGTACGCCAACCTCGAACTGTTCAAGGCCTTCGAGTCGGACGTGACCGTGGTGCCCAGCGAGATCATCGCCAACGAATGCCTCGCGGTGCTGACCACCCCGCTGCTCGAACCCTTCCTCAAGGAAGTGCGCCAGCGCGATGACGCCTGGTCGGAGCGTCTGCTCACCGGCCTGATCGGCCGCTTCGGCTGGAGCGTGCCGGCAGTCTGGAGCGTGCGTCTCAACCTCGCCCACGCCACCGCGCTGTACCATCACCTGATGCGCGGTGCGACCCCCGTCCGCCTCGGCGACCTGCTACGCAATCCGCACGACCGCAGCCGCCCGCTCGATGCCGAGGCGCTGTATCTGCACCGCGACAATGGCGACCATCTGATCACCCCCGACGCGCACACCCTGATCCGCCCGGGCGACCGCCTGCTGCTGGTCGGCCACCCCGTGGCGCGGCGCGATTTCGCGCTCACTGTCGACAACGAACACACCCTCACCTACGTTCTCACCGGCGAGGACCTGCCCGGCGGAATCATCTGGGAACGCCTCGCCCAGCGGCGGGCCAAGACCTCCTGAACACGCCGATGCGCGCCGGCGCCAGCGATCTCACCGAGGCTATCGCCGGCCGCTGCCAGTCGGCGATGGCCAGCGGCGCGTTGCAGCCGATCGCCACCGAACAGATCGCGCTGCACGACGGCCCCTTCCCCTTCGTCGTCAAATGGATCGCGCATTGCAACCCAGCGCCGCCGCAAAAGCCGGCGCGGGGCGGCGCGCACAATCCCTTCCTGCCGCCGGAACCGGCGCTCACCCTCGGCCCGCTGCCGCCCGCCCACCTCGCGCTACTCAACAAGTATCCGGTGATGGACCATCACCTGCTGATCGTCACCCGCCAGTTTGAAGCGCAAACCGACGCCCTCTGCGCGGGCGACTTTGCCGCGCTGGCGGCGGTGATGCGCGATCACGGCGGACTGGGGTTCTACAACGGCGGAGAGGTGGCCGGGGCGAGCCAGCCGCACAAGCACCTGCAATGGATTCCCGAAGCGCCGCCGATCGCACGCGCACTCCCCACCCTGCTCGCCCGATCGGACGTGGACTTCGGCTTTCGCCACGCTTTCATGCCGCTGGACACTCGGGACTGGTCCGCCGAGGACGACGGCGAAGCGCTCGCCGCGCACTACCGGCGCGCGCTGGCGCAGCTGCGGATCGACCCGGCACAGGCGCCGCTGGCGCCCTACAACCTGCTGCTGAGTCGCGAATGGATGTGGCTGATTCCGCGCCGGGCGGAACGCTGGTCTGGCATGTCGATCAACGCCCTGGGGTTCGCCGGATCGCTGTTCATCCGCGCCCGTGACGACCTGCCAGCGCTACAGACCGCCGGCCCCCTCAACGCGTTGCGCGCGGTGGCTGTCCCAACGTGAACGACGGTAGCGGGCGCCTACAAGGCGTACGGCACGGCGGGCAAATCGCAGGATTCGCGCAGGTGGTGGATGGCACGCACCGCCGCGCCGGTGGCGGTGAGCCACTCGATGCGCTGGGCGTCGTCGGCGCTTTCGGCGGCGTCGCTCATCCACGGCGCGGCGGCCCGTTCGATGAGCGACTCGAAAGTCTCCGCATCCAGCGCGTCGAGCTGTTCGCGCCAGTCCTCGGGCCACACCTCCAGCCCGAGCTCGAAGCCGGTCATCCACTCATCACCCAGCCGGGTGCCGCCTTCTTCGGTGTCGCCGGCATAGCAGAACGGCTCCCAACCCTCCGGATCGCCCAAGGTGTCGACCAGCTCGTCGTGATAGCGCAACACCAGCGTCAACACCCGCTGGACGCCCGAGCCGGGTGCCATCTCGCCGCCCTCCGACCACACTGAGGGCAGCCACTTCGCGGAGGCAAGCGGCTCCGGCGAGATCACCACCGCCGCCAGATAACCGTCGAGCATCTCAAGGCTCATGCAGTCGTCGGGCACCACGTCGGAGGCCAGCAGGGCTTCGAGCTCGTCGAGTTCCACCTCGCTCAGGCGGGAATCGACCGATGCGGGTTCAGTCATGCGAACACCTCCGTGAAAGGGCGCTGGCGAGTGCCAGCGCTGGCAGCATGCCCGAAGCGCCAACCCATCGCAAGCGGCTCAGGACGCGGTCTCCAGATCGACCACCGCGCGGTACAGGGGCTGCCCAGAGTCACGGTATTTGCGCTCGAAGGGCGTCAGCGGAACAGTCGCCTCGAAGCCCTCCCAAGCAATCTCGCGCCCCGTCAGCAAGGACAGCGCGCAGACGTATTCGGCGATGTACACCTGCCAGTTGGTGCGGCATTCGAGCACTCCGCCCAGGCGCGGAATGAACGGAAACACCGGATGCGCCGGCCAGCGCCGCCCGAGATGACCGATTTTCGGCCACGGGTTGGGATACAGGATGTAGTGCCGCGCCAGCCGATGCCCGGCGTCGAACAGCAAGCGCCAGAAGTCCACCAGGTCGGCGCGCACCAGCGCCATGTTGGTCGGCAGCAGCGCCTCCGGGTAGGGCTTGCGACGATTGAGGCGGTCGGCCGACTGGTCAACCCCGATCACCCAGTGGTCAGGATGCGCGCGGGCCAGCGCGATGGTGCTGTGGCCGACCCCGCAGCCGGCATCCAGAATCAGCGGCGCCACGCCGTCCCAGCCGGCCAGCGCGGCGACCAGGGCGGCACGATTGTAGTCCGCATAGGGTTTGCGGAACGGCGCATCGCGGTGCTTGAGCACCTGCGAGACCAGCAACTCGTGCACCCCGTGCTGGGCGCTGTTCGGGATGCGGGAATTGGCGTAGCTCATGGACCGGCTCAGGCCGCCAGGGCGGGCGCGCCGATACCGTGCAGGGCGAGCAGGCGATCGATCTGGCGGGCATCTCGCAGCGGCCGGACGTGCTGAAACAGGGCTTCGGCCTGGCCAAAGCGGCGGCGCAGCAGGTTGAGCCACTGTTTGAGCCGGCCCGGCGCATGACGCGCTTCGAGCCGAGCGCGCACCTCGATCCAGAACAGGCCGATGTGCTCGCGCAGCACCGCCCAGTCGTCGGCGCGTGGATCGTTGCGCGCCCACGCCCGCCCGGCGCGGATGTCACGCGCGAGGAAAGGGTCCACCACCGCGCCACGGCCGAGCATCACATCGGCGACGCCACTCTCGCTGCGGCAGCGCTGCCAGTCATCCACGGTCCACACCTCGCCGTTGGCCACCACCGGCACGCTCACCGCCTCGGCGATGCGCGCCACCCAGGGCCAGTGCGCCGGCGGACGATAGCCGTCGAGTTTGGTCCGCGCGTGCACCACCAGCCGCTCAACGCCCGCGTCGGCCAGCGCCTGGGCGCATTCGACCGCACGCAGCGTGTCCTTGACGCCGAGGCGCATCTTGGCGCTCAAAACCGGACCGCCGGCGGGCATGGCGGCACGCACCGCCACGCCGATGGCGTGCAGAGTCTCCGGTTCATCGAGCAGGACCGCGCCGCCGCGATGACGGTTCACCGTCGCGGCCGGGCAGCCGAAATTCAGATCCACCCCGGCCGGCGACCACTGCGCCAGCCGCGCCGCATTGCGCGCCATCATGAGCGGATCGCTGCCGAGCAACTGCACCTGCACCGGTGTCCCGGCGCGGGTCCGGCCGCCATGCTGAAGTTCCGGACTGATCCGGAAGAAGGCCCGCTGCGGCAAAAGAGCACCGGAGACGCGGACGAACTCCGACACCGCCAGATCGTAGGGCGACAGTGCCGTGAGCACCGCGCGCAGCGATTGGTCGGCCAGTCCCTCCATCGGCGCCAGGAAAAGTCTCATCATCGTCCTTGAAGCAATGCAGCGCATGGGCGCATCGCGCCCAACACCCGTAGAATCGGCATTTTACCGAAGTCCCACAGGCCCGCGCCGGATGACCGACACCATCACCCTGTATCACAACCCCCGCTGCTCCAAGAGTCGCGCCGCGCTCGCGCTGCTGCAGGATCGGGGGATTGAACCCGAGATCGTGCGCTATCTGGACGCCCCGCCTTCGCGCGCGCAGATCGCAGCGCTCGTCCAGGCGCTTGGCATCCCACCGGCGGCGCTGGTGCGCACCGGCGAGGCGCTCTTCAAGAGCGAGTTGAAAGGCAAAACGCTGGACGCCGACGGCTGGCTCGACGCGCTGGCAGCGCACCCCGTGCTGATCGAGCGGCCGATTGCCGTGCGTGGCGACCGGGCGGTGATCGGGCGGCCGCCCGAAGCCGTGCTCGCCCTGCTCGACTGACGCCCCCGACGCCGGCTTGATTCGCCCGACGCATTCGTCCATAATGCCGGCTTTTCAAAAGTCGGGGCGGTCACATCCGCCGCCCGCAAACCAGACGAGACAGCCATGAAAGCGGATATCCATCCCAAGTACAACGAAGTGTCGATTACCTGCAGCTGCGGTAACACCTTCAAGACCCGTTCGGCCATCGGCAAGTCCGAGATGCTGGTCGAAGTGTGCGCCGAGTGCCACCCGTTCTACACCGGCA
>JAGRFO010000085.1 GCA_020446005.1 Rhodocyclaceae bacterium
GCGACGGGCTGGCGCGCAGCCATGGCGGCATCGGGCTGGGCGCGCCGGTGTCGCGTGCGCCGACTGGTGTGCGGGTGGCGCTGCGCCAGCCGGAACTGGACGTGGATGGCTGGCAACGGGCGCTGTCCGGCGGCGGCAACGACGATCGTCCCGACGCCGGCAGCGCGCCGGCGCTGCCGCTGACGGAACTGGTGCTGGACGTCGATCGGCTCAACGCCTACGGTCAGACGCTCAACGCAGTCTCGCTGCGCGCCACCCGCGACGGCGAGGTCTGGGACGCCCGGCTGGCGGCGACCGAGGCGGCGGGTAAAGTGCGCTGGCAGCAGGCCGGCGAGGGCGCGGTGCACGCCCGGTTCTCCCGCCTGATGCTGGGCGCCCAGACGGGCGAAGCGCCGGTGTCGGCGATGTCGGAGCACATCGCCTCGCTGCCGGCCCTCGACATCGTGGCCGAGCGCTTCGGCCTGCGCGGACTCGACTTGGGGCGACTCGAACTGCGCGCCTACAACCGCGCCGGCTTGTGGCACATGAATACCCTGGCGATCACCCTGCCCGAGGGGACGCTGAGCGGCAGCGGCACCTGGCGGACCATGGCGCCGACCCGCACCGACCTCGAATTCTCGCTCAAGAGCAGCGATGTGGGCGTGCTGCTCGGCCGTCTTGGCTATCCCGACACGGTCAATCGCGGCGAGGCCACCCTCTCCGGCAAACTGCGCTGGCAGGGTGCGCCGACGGATCTGCACTATCCGTCGCTGGCCGGCACGATGACGCTGGATGCCGCATCCGGCCAGTTCCGCCAGCTCGAACCCGGCGTCGGGCGGCTGCTCGGGGTGCTCAGCCTGCAGTCGCTGCCGCGGCGCATCGCGCTCGACTTCCGCGACGTATTCAGCGAAGGATTCGCCTTCGATCGCATTTCCGGTAGCATCGAAGTCGATCAGGGCGTGATGCGCACCGACCCGCTCGAGATCCGCGGCCCGGCCGCGCGGGTGCTGATGCGCGGCACCGCCAGCGTGCCCGACGAGACGCAGGATCTGCGGGTCACCGTGCAGCCGACCCTGAGCGAATCGGTGGCGGTCGGCGCGGCCGCCGGGGCGCTCAACCCGGTGGTGGGGGTGGTGACCTATCTGGTGCAAAAGGCGCTGGCCGATCCCCTCGAAAAACTGCTCTCCTTCGAATACGCGGTGACCGGCCCGTGGAATGCGCCCAAGGTCGAGAAGCTCGGCAAGACCGCGCCCGCCGCGCCACCGGCCGAACCCGCCAAGCAGGGGCAATGACATGACATTCGATCGGCGCGTCGCGATTGCCGCGATCCAGACCGTCTCCGGCCCCGAGGTGGCGGAGAACCTCGCCGTCGCTGCGCGGCTGGTCGGCGAGGCCGCCGCGGCCGGCGCAGAGGTGGTCGCCCTGCCGGAGTACTTTGCGCTGATCAGCGGCGACGAGCAGGACAAGGTGCGCGCCCGCGAGCCCGACGGTGACGGGCCGATCCAGCGCCACCTGCAGGCGCTGGCGCGGCAGCATCGCATCTGGCTGATCGGCGGCACCGTGCCGCTGGCGGGCGAGGATGCCGGCAAGGTGCGCAACGCTACCCTGGTGTTCGATCCGGCCGGGACGCGGGTGGCGCGCTACGACAAGATCCACCTGTTCGGCTTCGACAACGGCGCCGAGCGCTACGACGAGGCGGCCACCATCGAGCCGGGCGGCGAGTTGGTCAGCTTCGACGCGCCGTGCGGCCGGGTCGGCCTGTCGGTGTGCT
>JAGRFO010000086.1:0-1473 GCA_020446005.1 Rhodocyclaceae bacterium
CGCACATTGCCGGCCAGATCGCGGCGGCTGGAGATCAGCGTGAACGGCGCGTGACGCTCGAGCAGGGTGCGGTGCTCGGCCCATACGCCGTCATCCATCGGTTCCGATTCCAGCGCCCAGTGCGTGCGTCCGATGTAGTCGTCGGCATCCATGTTGGCAATGCTGCGGATGCCACTGCTGACCAGCGTGAAGCGGTGCTCGGTGTCGGTCTCCCACAACCAGTCGCTGGACAGCTCGATGAAATCCATCAAGCGGGCCTGATTGAACTCGGTGACCCGGGTGGCGCGCCGCGCCTGCTCCAGCGCCTTCCGGTAGGCGAGAACCGCGCGCAGCGCCGCGGCGATGACCACCACGCACAGCACTGCAGCCAGCATCGTGGCCAGCTGTCCCCATGGCGTGGCGCCCTGCGCGCCGCCATCGGCTGCGCCGGCCGTGGCGAGGGAAATCATGCCGGTGGTCGTGGGGGTGTGCGACGCGCCGATGGCTTCACTGCGCCCGGCCCACCATTGCACGCCGAGCACGAGCATCCCCACCAGCGCAAGTACGGCCAGCACGAGCGAGCCGTACAGGGTGCGTCGGGAGAACGCGGGGCGTCCGGTGGGTGTCGCGCGGATATCGTCGCTCTTCAAGAACACTCCGGTTGGCGCTCGACCGCCAGGGCGCACAGATACGCGCAGGGCGCAGGCGTCGAGCGGATCAGCGGTGGAGGTGTGCGTCCGGTGATACGGGCTGAATCCGGCCCACATGGATTTACGGCCTGCCTACCGCAAAACTGAATCATACCCGCGGCCCGCCAACGGTTGCGCCTCGTGCGCGTGTGCGCCGCTAGAATGGGTCGCGTGAATCCATCGACCGACACCAGGAGCGCCGCGCATGACCCGAAAGCCGCCCCCCGCCCACCGCAGTCTGCCGCGCCCCCGCCGCCGCG
The DNA here is from genome assembly GCA_020446005.1 of Rhodocyclaceae bacterium. Lineage (GTDB taxonomy): Bacteria > Pseudomonadota > Gammaproteobacteria > Burkholderiales > Rhodocyclaceae > Nitrogeniibacter. The sequence continues at coordinate 929 of JAGRFO010000086.1, forward strand.
AGGGCGCACGATGAGCGCGCCGGCCATCCACGGCGCTGGCGCGCCGTCAGCCTGGGTGCAGCGCTTTGCGCCCTTGGTTGCTGCCGGCGGACAGGTGCTCGACCTGGCTTGCGGGCGGGGGCGGCACAGTCGCCTGCTGGCCATGCAGGGCTGCGCGGTTACCGCCGTCGACCGCGATCCGGCCGCGCTGGACGCGTTGTCGGCCGTGGCCGGCGTCACCGCGTGCCGTTTCGACCTCGAAGCCGGCGCCGCGTGGCCGTGGGCGGTGGCCAGCTTCGATGCCGTCGTGGTCACCAACTATCTGTTTCGACCAGGTTTCGACACGCTGTGTGCGCTGCTGCGCCCCGGCGGGGTGCTGATCTACGAAACCTTCATGGCCGGCAATGCGCGCTTCGGCAAACCGAGCAACCCGGATTTTCTGCTCGCGCCGGGCGAGCTGCTGGCTCGCACCGCCAACGCCTTCACCCCGCTGGCCTTCGAGCAGGGCGAGGTGCGCGCGCCGGCACCGGCGATGGTGCAGCGCCTGTGCGCGATCAAGGGCGAGG
>JAGRFO010000086.1:1523-17302 GCA_020446005.1 Rhodocyclaceae bacterium
GTGATCGGCCAAGCCGCTCAGCCGCGCTCGAGGCGCAGGATGTCGCCCGCGAGCGTAGCGATGCCCCCGGGCGACAAGTCCGCGGTGGGCACCGCTGCGGCCCGTGGGAAGTTCACATAGTTGCCGTTCTGCGAGCGCCGGTAGAGCGGGTCGTAGTGCAGCTCGATCAACTCGGTGAACAAGGCCGGCAGATCGTGCGCGTCGGCCAGATCGCACCAGCGTGCCAGCGTCTCTCTGGGCAACAGACGCTGCAAATGGCCGAGCTTGGTCTTGAGCGCCCCGGGGTCGTCGCCCAGGTACGCATAGTCGCGCAGCAAGAACGCGATGCGCGCCGCGTGGCTGGCGTCGATGCGTACGCAGCGCGCGGCGCGCATGCGTTCGATCACCGCCTCGGGCACGTGCAGCCGGCCGATCTTGCGGCTTTCGGCTTCGGCATACACCGGGCGCGACGGGTCAAAGCCGGTCAGCGTGGCGTGCAGAGCTGTTTCGAAGGACTTCTGACTGGGCTGCTCGATGCCGGGCAGGGCGCCGAGCACCGAGCCCTTGTGCGCCGCCAGCCCTTCGAGATCGAGGATCTGCGCACCCTGCGCCGCCAGCGCGTGCAGCACTGCCGTCTTGGCGCTGCCGGTGGGGCCGCAGACAATGCGCAGATCCAGCGTTGCCGGCAGGGCGTCGAGCCCGTCGAGCACGTGGCGGCGAAAGCGCTTGTAGCCGCCCTCCAACTGGCAGGCGTCCCAGCCGATCATGCGCAGCCAGGTCACGAACGCGCCGCTGCGCTGCCCGCCGCGCCAGCAATACACCAGCGGCCGCCAGTCTTTGGGCTGATGCTGGAAATGCGCGTGCAGATGGCGCGCCATGTTCGCCGCCACCAGCGCGCCGCCGATCTTGCGGGCGTCGAAGGGGGAGACCTGCTTGTAGATCGTGCCCACGCGGGCGCGCTCGTCGTTGTCGAGCACCGGCATGTTGATCGCACCGGGGATGTGATCGTCAGCGAATTCGGCCGGTGAGCGCACGTCGATGATCTCGTCAAAGCCGGAGAGCTGTGCTACGGTCGCGCTGCCTTTTTTCATTACCATCCTGTCGTGCGCCGTCGGCGCGTGAGCCCTGCATGAAACCCATTCGTCTGACTGAATTCTCCCACGGCGGCGGCTGCGGCTGCAAAATCGCCCCGGCCGTGCTGGCCGACATCCTCGCCCGCTCGCCGATCGGCGCGATGCCGCCGGAATTGCTCGTCGGCAACGCCTCGTCCGACGACGCCGCGGTGTATCGGCTCAACGACCAGCAGGCGATTGTCGCCACCACCGACTTCTTCACCCCCATCGTCGATGACCCGACCGACTTCGGCCGCATCGCCGCGACCAACGCGATCAGCGATGTGTACGCGATGGGCGCGACGCCGATCATGGCGCTGGCGATTGTCGGCATGCCGCTCGACAAACTCGCGCCGGAGGTGATCGGCCAGATCCTCGAAGGCGGCGCCAGCGTGTGTCGCGCGGCCGGAATCCCGATTGCCGGCGGCCACTCCATCGACGTGCTCGAACCGATTTACGGGCTGGTCGCGCTCGGCGTGGTGCACCCCGACAAGATTTTGCGCAACGACGCCGCGCGCGTCGGCGACGTGCTCATTCTCGGCAAGCCGCTCGGCGTCGGCATTCTCTCGGCGGCCCTCAAGAAGGGCCGGCTCAGCGACGCCGGCTACGCCCAAATGATCGCCCACACCACCCGCCTCAACACCCCCGGCCCCGCGCTGGCCGGCATCGACGGCGTGCACGCGGTGACCGACGTCACAGGCTTCGGCCTCGCCGGCCATCTGCTCGAAGTGTGCCGCGGCTCGGGCGTGGCCGCGCAGCTGCGTTTTGGCGATATTCCGGTGATTGACGAAGCCGCCGCCTTCGCGCGCGAGGGCGTCGCCACCGGCGCGTCAACGCGCAACTGGGCGGCCTATGGCAGCGACGTGGTGCTGGCCGAAGCGCTGGAAGACTGGCAGCGCGTGCTGCTCACCGACCCGCAAACCAGCGGCGGGTTGCTGGTGGCCTGCGCGCCGGAATCCGCCGACGCCGTGCTCGCGTGTTTCGCCGCCGACGGCTTCGCCGAGGCCGCGGTGATTGGCGAAATCGGTGCCGGCGCGGCGCGTGTTTGCGTCGCCTGAACGGCGTTAGCGCCGGCTCACCAAAGGGGCCAGCGCCGGCCACACGGTGTCGACAATCCGCGGCTGGGCCGCTGCCGAGGGGTGCAGGCCGTCATTGAGAAACATCGCGCGGTCGTCGGCGAAACCGTCGAGTAAAAAGGGCACGAAGGCCACCGCACGTGCTTCGGCAACGTCGGCAAACACCGCCGCGAACTGGCGGCCATACAGCGGGCCATAGTTCGGCGGCAGGCGCATGCCCACCAGCACCACCTGCGCGTTGGCCGCCTGCGCCGCGTCGATCATCGCCAGCAGGTTGGCGCGCATCAGGTGCAGCGGCAGCCCGCGCAGCCCGTCATTGGCGCCCAGCTCGATCACCACCACGTCCGGCGCATGCGCGGCCAGCGCTTGTGGCAGGCGCGAGCGCCCGCCGGCGGTGGTCTCGCCACTCACGCTGGCGTTGATGACGGTATGCTCTGTGCTGTCCGCGTTCAGTTTGCGTGCAAGATGCGCCGGCCAGGCCTGGTCTGCCGCGAGGCCAAATCCGGCCGACAGGCTGTCGCCCCAGACCAGCACGGTGGCGGCGTGGGTCAGCCCCGAGCACACCAGCAACAGCAGAAAACCTATGGATCGCGCCATTTCTCCTCACTCCGAAACCGTCATTGAAGTCGCCGGCCTGTGCCAGACCGTGGCCATGCAGGGCGGCGACGCGCTGCACATTCTCAAAGACATTTCCTTTGCGGTGCAAGCCGGCGAGTCGGTCGCCATCGTCGGCGCGTCCGGCTCCGGCAAATCGACCCTGCTTGGCCTCATCGCGGGTTTGGACGTGCCGAGCGCCGGATCGGTTCAACTCTGTGGCGCGTCCCTCTTCGCGCTGGACGAGGATGCTCGGGCACAGTTGCGCGGCGCGCGGATGGGTTTCGTGTTCCAGTCCTTCCAGCTCTTGCCGGCGCTGAGTGCGCTCGACAACGTGATGCTACCGCTCGAACTGGCCGGCGTGGCGGACGCCGAAGTCACCGCCCGCGGCTGGCTCAAACGCGTCGGCCTGGAGGGGCGCACCGGTCACTATCCCAAGCATCTGTCCGGCGGCGAGCAGCAACGTGTCGCGCTGGCCCGCGCCTTCGCGCCGTCGCCGGCGGTGCTGCTGGCCGACGAGCCGACCGGCAATCTCGACGCCGAGACCGGCGCGGCGATCATCGAACTGCTCTTCGAACTGAACCGCGAGCGCGGTACCACGCTGATCCTGGTCACCCACGACGACGCGCTGGCGGCGCGTTGCGAGCGGGTGCTGCACATGCAGGGCGGGGTGCTGCGCGAGGCGGTGCGTGCAGCCACCGGGTAGGGTGATATCGATGAAACCGACGCGCGGGATGCGGGTCGTACCCGTCAAGCGGGGCGGCCAGGCTGACCACGCCGACCGGGCAGGAGCGATGTGATGGATACCGATCAGTACAAGACCCTGATGGTCGATGCCGGCGCCAAGGCGGTCGAGGCGTTGGGTGCGACCTCCACCTACACCCAGCTCGCGCTGGTGCTGGTCATCTACGGTGTGGCGGCGCTGGCGGCCAACCGCATCCGCCACTTCGCCCCCGCGTTCGGCGCGCTGCCCGACGCGGAGCGCCATCCGCCGCTGCGCATCGCCTCGGCCAAGCTGGGTCGGCTGTTCTTTCCGCTGATCGCGATCCTGCTGCTGAGCGTGGCGACGGAGTTCAGCCGCGAAGTCATCGGCGCGGCCTGGCTGGTGCGCACCGCCATGGTGCTGGGCATGATGCTGCTGCTGCACGACATCATCCGCGACCACGTGCGCAGCGATTTCATCGCCTTCGTGTTCCGCTGGATCGGCCTGCCGCTGCTCTTCCTGCATCTGCTGGGGCTGCTCTCGCCGCTGGTCGCGCTGCTCGATTCGGTCTCCGCCACGGTCGGGAACATCGATGTGTCGGCCTACGATCTGGGGCGGATGCTGCTCTTCGGCTCGCTGCTGTTCTGGCTCGGGCGCGTCTCGAACAGCACCGGCCAGGAGATCATCCGGCGGCAGGACAAGCTCGATGGTCGCACCAAGGCGCTGGCCGCCAAGCTGCTCGAAGTGGGCATTTTCGTCACCATCTCCCTGCTGTTGCTGCAGGTGATGGGCATCAACCTGACCGCGCTGGCGGTGTTCGGCGGCGCGGTGGGGGTGGGGCTGGGCTTTGGTTTGCAGGCGATCGCCTCGAACTTCATTTCCGGCATCATCATCCTGCTCGACCGCTCGATTTCGGTGGGTGACTACATCGAGCTGGAGGACGGCCGAACCGGCGTGGTGCGCGAAATGACCCTGCGCTCGACCACCCTGGAAACCTTCGACGGCAAGGATGTGATGGTCCCGAACGAGAAGTTCATGACCACCACCTTCACCAACTGGACCCACAAAAACAAGGAGCAGCGCTACCGGGTGGACTTCTCGGTGGCCTACAAAACCAACGTACGCGAGTTGTGCGAGATCATCAAACAGGTGGTGGCGAGCCATCCCAAGGTGCTCAGCGGCGATCACATTCCCATCGAAGAGCGCCCGGACTGCGAGATCGACAGCTTCGGCGACAACGGCATCAACATGTTTGTCGAGTTCTGGATGCAGGGCATCGACGACGGCGAAAACCGGGTCGGCGGCGACCTGATGCTGATGATTCTCGAAGCCTTGCAGGCGCACGGGGTGGAGATTCCCTTCCCGCAACGCGAGGTGCGGGTGCTCGACCCACACCCCGGCGGGGGCCGCTCAGGCCCGGCCGGCTAAGCGCTGCGCGCGATGGCGTGGGCGCTCCTCACCCCGGCGCGGACCGCGCCCTCGAGGGTGGCCGGATACGGCCCGTCGATGTAGTCGCCGGCCAGCCACAAGCCGGGCTGCGCGGTGCGTACGTCGGGGCGCGCCAGTTGCGGTCGGCAGGCGAAGGTGGCGCGCTTTTCGGTGATGGTGAGCGTCGCCTCCGGGGTGTTGAGGCGACGGCCGAGCAGGGCTTCCAACTCGTTGTGGAGCGCCAGTTCGAGCGCGTCTCTGGGCAGATCGAGGTGCGGGCCGCGAGCGCTGATCACCGCGGCGATCAGGCCGGCCGGGCCGCCAAACTGGCCGCGGTCGAAAAACCATTGCGCGTGACCGCCCTCGGCGCCGACCATCGGTGCCGGCAGGCCAACCGTTTCGTCGTACTGCAGGTAGGTGGTCAGGATCGGCTCAAAGGCCAGCGCCTCGATCGACGTGACCAGCGGGGCCAGCGCGGGAAAGGGCGCGAGCAGGCCGGCGGCGTGGTAAGGCGCGGTGGCGACGACGACATGGTCGAAGCGCCGCGCCGCCACCGGATCGCCCTCAAGCCGGTAGCGCGCGCCGTCGGGCGCGATGCGGGTGATCGCTTCGGTGACGTACACCTGGGCGTGCCGGCGTCCGAGCCAGCGCGCGGCGGGCACCGGAAAAAGTTCCGACAGATCCACTTTTGGAATCAGCAATTCGCTGGCCGATGCGCCGGCGGCGAGGGTGTCGCGCAGCACGTTGGCAAAGACCCGCGCCGAGGCTTCGGCCGCCGGCGTGTTGAGCGCGGCCACGCACAGCGGCTCCCACAGGAAGCGGCGCAGGCGTTCGGGCTGGGCGGCGTTGTCGAGCAACTGGCTGACGGTGAGCTGCACCGGCAGGCGGAAGCGCTGGGCCTTGAGGTGGCGGATGAAGCGCAGGCAGGCGCGGCGCTCGGCCCAGTCCATGCCCTCGGCGCGCAGCAGGCCGACCGCCAGATGCAGCGGCGCGGGCAGCGCGGCGGCGCGCAGGCGGAACTGGCCGGGGTAGTAGAGGTCGAGCGGGCGGCTGTCGAAGACGCTGGGTTTGACGCCGACGATGCGCAGCAGGCGCAGGGTTTCGGTGTAGGCGCCCAGCAGCAGGTGCTGGCCGTTGTCGACATGAAAATCGTTCTTTTCGACGATCCGTGCGCGCCCGCCGAGCACCCGCGCGCCGTCGAACAGCGCCACGCGCAGACCCTTACGCACCAGTTCCACCGCGCAGGCCAGCCCGGCGTAGCCGCCGCCGATGATGCCGACGTGGGGGGCGTTGGGGCCGGCACGCTGAAACACGACGTCAGCCCTTGGCCCAGGTGCGGGTAGCGATCCACAGCTTGCGTATCGGGGTGAGCGAGGTGCGCTGGGTGAGTACCTGGAAGCCGTCGCGGGCGATTTCGTCGAGCAGGGTGCGGTAGATCGCGGCCATGATCAGGCCGGGGCGCTGGGCTTTGCGGTCGGCGTCGGGCAGTTGTGCCAGGGCCTGGTCGTAGTAGCCGATGGCGCGCTCGGCCTGGAATTGCATCAGCGCGCGGAAGTTGTCCGAGCTTTTCGCTTCGAGAATCTCGCTGGCCGGTACATTGAAGCGTTGCAGCTCGTCGACGGGCAGATAGATGCGGCCGCGGCGGGCGTCTTCGCCGACGTCGCGGATGATGTTGGTGAGCTGGAAGGCGAGGCCGAGGTCGTGAGCGTACTTGAGCGTCTGGCGTTGTTCGTGGCCGAAAATCTCCGCCGCCAGCGCGCCGACCACGCTCGCCACCCGGTAGCAGTACAGGCGCAGGCTCTTGAAGTCGGCATAGCGGGTCTGGGTGAGGTCCATCTGCATGCCGTCGATGATTTCAAGCAGCTGCTCGACCGGCAGGTTGAAGCGCGGGCGGATGTCGGCCAGCGCCTGCCCGACCGGGTGCCCCGCCGCGCCGGCATAGGCGCGCTCGACCTCGCCGCGCCACCAGTCGAGCTTGGCCTGGGCGATGGACGGGTCCTGGCATTCGTCGACCACGTCGTCGACCTCGCGGCAGAACGCATACAGCGCCATGATCGCCTGGCGGCGTTCGGGCGGCAGGAACATGAAGCTGTAGTAGAAGCTGGAGCCCGAGGCGGCGGCTTTTTGCTGGCAGTAGGTGTGGGGGTTCATGAGGTGCGATGCGGGTAGGTGAGCGCGGCAAAGGCCATGCGCAGCGCGTCGGCCTTGCCCAGGGTCGGGCGGTGGCGGAACACGTCGAAGCCAGCCTGTTCGATGCGCTGCAGAATACGCAGCCCGCCGAGCACGATCAAGCGCAGTTCCCAGCCGATGCGACCGGGCAGGGCGCGGGCCAGCGGCGCGCCGCGGTGCATCATCTCGCGTGCCCGCGCCACCTGAAAGGCCATCAGCGCCCGCCAGGCCGCATCGACCCGCTGTTCGGCGATGTGATCTTGGCTGACGCCAAAACGCGCCATTTCGTCCAGCGGCAGGTAGATGCGCGCCATTTGCCAGTCGATGACGACATCTTGCCAGAAGTTGATCAGCTGCAGACTGGTGCAGATGGCGTCGGCGCGGGCAAGGTTTTCACCCGCGTCGGCGCGGTACAGGCGCAGCATCAGCCGGCCGACCGGGTTGGCCGAGCGGCGGCAGTAGTCAGTCAGCTCGTTGAAGTCGGCGTAGCGGGTTTTGCCGACGTCCTGGCTGAAGGCGTCGAGCAGGTCGCGAAAGGGCTGGATCGGCAGGTCGTGATCGGCAATCGCGGTGGCGAGACGCGCGAACAGGGCGCTCTGCGGCGCTTTGCCCTGTTCGATCAGGTGCAGTTCGCGGCGATAGTCGTTGAGTTGGGCGAGGCGGGTGACGGCGGGCGCATCGCCCTCGTCGGCGATGTCGTCGGCGCTGCGGGCGAAGGCGTAGATGGCTTCGACCGGCGCGCGCAGGCGGGCGGGCAGCAGGAACGATGCGACGGGAAAATTCTCGTAGTGATCGACCGGCATGGGCTCGTGCGCGCGGCGGGTGAAAGTCTGGTGCGAGGGAAGAGACTCGAACTCTCACGCCTTTCGGCGCTGGAACCTAAATCCAGTGCGTCTNNGTCTACCAATTCCGCCACCCTCGCATGGATGGCACGCTGTGCGTGCGACGCGGATTATACACGCGGGGTTGCGTGCATCCGCGGGGCTAGCCGCGCAGGGCGGCGAGCAGGCTGTCGCGGGTTTCGCGCGCTGATTCGCGCAGGTTGTCGAGCTGTTCGGGGTCGACGTCGCGGGTGGCGGCCTGCAGCAGCGCGGTGCGCATCGCGGGGCTGAACTGGAGGAAGGGGTTGGGGGTGTCGGCGCACAGGCAGGAAATGAAGTAGACGTCGCGCAGTTCCGAGGGCGGCCAGCTGCCGCCGTAGGGGTCCTGGTCGTCAAAGACGGTGCTGATGGCGGCCGGCACGTCGAGGGCGTCGAGCAGGCTGCGGGCGACCGGTTCGTGCCACAGGGTGACGAATTCGCCGAAGCGGTTGAGGTCTTCTTCGAGGCGGGGATGGGCGCTGGCGCGGGCGAGCAGGTAGAACTGGCCGATGGTGCTGATCATGCCGGCGAACAGGGCGGTGTCGGGGTTGGTGCAGCGCAGGTGGCGGGCGATGGCGCTGGACCAGGCGGCGACGTCGATGGTGTGCATCCACAGGCCGGAGGCGATCAGGCGCGCGTCGGCACTGCGGCATTCGCCGGCGAGCTGTTCGGTGGCCACGGCGTAGGCGAGCGCGCGCACATTGATCAGTCCGACCCGGCGGACCCCGTCGGCGGTGGCGGTGATGGCCTTGCCGCCGGGGTTGAGGGCGACCGAGTTGGCCAGGCGGATGATGCGGGCGCTGAGCAGGGCGTCGGGCTGGATGACGCGCACGATGTCGTCGAGCGAGCTGCTGGCGTCGTCGCACACGCGCTTGATGCGGATCGTGAGGTCGAGAAAGGTGGGGAAGGTGAGCTGACGGGTGGCGATGTCGCGCTCGATGGTGTGCGAGAAGGCGTCGAGCGCGCTTTCGAACGGGTCTTCGTTGATGACTTCCACGGGAGATTGCATGCTGCCTCCGTTTGACGGCCGGCGGCTCGGGGGCGAGCGCGGTCGGTGATCCTGCTTTCCTGCATAACGGATGCGCGGGCGGGGGCTTGAGGGCGGAACGGTTTTTTCTATTCCGGCGGACGTGGGTGGCGCTTTTCCTTGCTGCACTCGTGGGTGAGGCTGGTCGAGCCGTCGGCTTCGAGGGTTTCGAGACGGACGGTGAAGCCCCACAGGCGGGCGAGGTGCTTCATCACCTCCTCGGCGGACTTGGCGAGCGGCCGGCGGTTGAAGGGCTGGTAGCGCAGGGTGAGCGAGCGGTCGCCGCGGAAGTCGACGTTCCAGACCTGGATGTTGGGCTCGCGGCAGCCGAGGTTGTACTGGTTGGAGAGGCGTTCGCGCAGGGCGCGGTAGCCGCGTTCTTCGTGGATGGCGGAGACGGCGAGCTTGTCGTGGTGGTCGTCGTCCTGCACCGCGAAGAGCTTGAACTGGCGCATCAGCCGCGGCGACAGGAACTGGGCGATGAAGCTCTCGTCCTTGAAGTTGCGCATGGCGAAGTCGAAGGTGTCGCGCCAGTGGCCGCCGGCGATGTCGGGGAACCAGGCACGGTCTTCGTCGGTAGGCGCTTCGCAGATGCGGCGGATGTCCTGCCACATCGCGAACCCGAGCGCGTAGGGGTTGATGCCGCTGTACCAGGGGTCGTTGTAGTTGGGCTGGTACATCACGCTGGAGTGGCTGTGCAGGAACTCCATCATGAAGCTGTCGGCCAGTTTGCCTTCGTCGTACAAGGTGTTGAGCAGGGTGTAGTGCCAGTAGCTGGCCCAGCCTTCGTTCATGACCTGGGTCTGACGCTGGGGGAAGAAGTACTGGGCGATCTTGCGCACGATGCGCACGATCTCGCGCTGCCAGGGTTCGAGCAACGGGGCGTGCTTTTCGATGAAGTAGAGGATGTTCTCCTGCGGCTCGGGCGGAAAGCGCGGGGTTTCACGCGCGCTCTTGTCGCCGTTCTGGGCGGGCAGGGTGCGCCACAGTTCATTGACCTGCCGCTGGAGGTAGGCTTCGCGCTCTTCCTGCCGCAGGGTTTCCTTGGCCAGCGACAGCTTGGGCGGGCGCTTGTAGCGGTCGACACCCAGATTCATCAGCGCGTGGCAGGAGTCGAGCAGCTCCTCGACCGCCTCGACGCCGTGGCGCTGTTCGCACTCGGCGATGTAGTTGCGGGCGAAGATCAGGTAATCGACGATGGCGTCCGGGCTGGTCCAGGTGCGGAACAGGTAGTTGCCCTTGAAGAAGGCGTTGTGGCCATAGGCGGCGTGGGCGATCACCAGCGCCTGCATGGTGAGGGTGTTCTCCTCCATGAGGTAGGCGATGCACGGATCGGAGTTGATCACGATCTCGTAGGCGAGCCCCATCTGACCGCGCTTGTATTGCCGCTCGGTGGCGAGGAACTGCTTGCCGAAGGTCCAGTGGTGGTAATTGACCGGCATGCCGACCGAGGCATAGGCGTCCATCATCTGCTCGGAGGTAATCATCTCGATCTGCACCGGGTAGGTGTCGAGTTGGTAGCCGGCCGCGACTCGCGCGATCTCCTCGTGATACTGCTCGATGGCTTCGAAGCTCCATTCCGCCCCGGCGGGCAGCCGGCGGGTTTCGAGGATGATGTCGCTCATGCCGGCTCCTTCTTGAACAGTTCGCGAAACACCGGGTAGATGTCTTCGAGGGACTCGATGCGCTGCAGGGCGAAATTGGGGTGGGCGTCGGCCAGCCCCTCGTACACCCGCCACAGGTTTTGCGGTTCGCCCGCGGTGATTTCGATGTAGGCGAAATAGCGGCACAGGGCGAGCAGTTCTTCGTCGAGGATCTGGTGGCAGAGGGGTGAATCGTTGTCCCAGTTGTCGCCGTCCGAGGCTTGCGCGCCGTAGATGTTCCATGCGCCGGGGTTGTAGCGCTCGGTGACGATGTCGGTCATCAGGCGCAGGGCGCTCGACACCACCGTGCCGCCGGACTCGCGCGAGTGGAAGAACTCATCCTCATCGACTTCCTTGGCGATGGTGTGATGGCGGATGAAGACCACCTCGATGTGTTCGTAATTGCGCTGCAAAAACAGGTAGAGCAGCATGAAGAAGCGTTTGGCGGTGGATTTTTTCTGCTCGTCCATCGAGCCGGACACGTCCATCACGCAGAACATCACCGCCTGGGTGACCGGTTTGGGCACCCGGACCCGGTTGTTGTAGCGCAGGTCGAAGCGATCGATGAAGGGGATCGCCTCGATGCGCACCAGCAGCGCGCTGCGTTCCTCGCGCAGGCGGCGCAGTGGTTCGGCGTTGCCCGCTTCGTCGTCGAGCAGGGCCTCGATCTCGCGGTCGATCTCGCGGATGCGCTGGCTGAGCGGTCCGCCCAGCGCCATGCGCCGCCCCAGCGCGCCGCGCAGCGAGCGCACCACGTTGATGTTGGTCGGCACGCCGTCGGAGGTGAAGCCGGCGCGCTGGGTCTTGAATTCGGTCAGCTTGGCCAGCTGGGTGCGAACCAGGTTGGGCAGGGCGAGGTCTTCGAAAAAGATGTCGAGGAATTCCTCGCGCGAAAGCTGGAAGACGAAGTCGTCTTCGCTCTCCCCCTCGTTGCTCGCCTTGCCGCTGCCGGTGCTGCCCTCGCCGCCGAGCGGGCGCTCGATCTGGTCGCCCGAGGCGAAGCGGTCGTTGCCCGAGAACACCTGCTCCCACACCCCTTCGCGGCCGGGCTGAAAGCTCGGTTCGGACAGGTCTTTGGCCGGGATGCCGATCTGCTCGCCGCTGTCGAGGTCGCGGATGGAGCGCCCCTCGATGGCGTCGGACACCGCACGACGAATCTGGTGCTTGAAGCGGCGCATGAAGCGCTGCCGATTGACCGTGCTTTTCTTCTTGCTGTCGAAACGTCGGTCGATGATCCGGACCATGGTGGTCCTCCCTGGTCATCCTGGCCGCCGCGGGTGCACGCACCCGCGGGCGCTTACGAAGACTTGCGGACCCGCAGGTACCACTCGCACAGCAAGCGCACCTGCTTTTCGGTGTAACCCTTGTCGATCATCCGGTTGACGAAGTCCTGATGCTTGCGTTGCTCGTCGGCGCTGGCCTTGGCGTTGAAGCTGATCACCGGCAGCAGGTCCTCGGTGTTGGAGAACATTTTCTTCTCGATCACCGCGCGCAGCTTCTCGTAGCTGGTCCAACTCGGGTTCTTGCCGGCGTTCTGGGCGCGGGCGCGCAGCACGAAGTTGACCACCTCGTTGCGGAAGTCCTTCGGGTTGCTGATGCCAGCCGGCTTCTCGATTTTTTCGAGTTCGTCGTTGAGCGCGTTGCGGTCGAGGATCTCGCCGGTGTTGGGGTCGCGGAACTCCTGGTCCTGAATCCAGAAGTCGGCGTAGGTGACGTAGCGGTCGAAGATGTTCTGGCCGTACTCCGAATAGCTCTCCAGATAGGCGGTCTGGATCTCCTTGCCGATGAAGTCGGCGTAGTGCGGGGAGAGGAATTCCTTGATGAAGGCGCGGTAGCGGCCTTCGACCTCGGCCGGAAACTGCTCCTGCTCGATCTGCTGCTCAAGCACGTACATCAGATGCACCGGGTTGGCGGCCACTTCGCGGTGGTCGAAGTTGAACACCCGTGACAGCACCTTGAAGGCGAAGCGCGTCGACAGCCCGTTCATGCCCTCGTCGACCCCGGCGTAGTCGCGGTATTCCTGATAGGACTTGGCCTTCGGGTCTGTGTCCTTGAGGCTTTCGCCGTCGTAGATGCGCAGCTTCGAGAACAGGCTCGAATTCTCCGGATCCTTGAGGCGCGAGAGCACCGCGAACTGCGCCATCATGTTCAGGGTGTCGGGCGCGCAGGGCGCTTGCGACAGCGAGCTCTCGCGCAGCAGTTTCTCGTAAATCCGCGTTTCGTCCGTCACCCGCAGGCAGTAAGGCACCTTGACGGTGTAGATGCGGTCGAGGAAGGCCTCGTTGTTCTTGTTGTTCTTGAACGCGGCCCACTCCGATTCGTTCGAGTGCGCCATCACGATGCCATCGAAGGGAATCGCGCCAAAACCCTCGGTGCCCTTGTAGTTGCCTTCCTGGGTGGCGGTCAGCAGCGGGTGGAGGACCTTGATCGGGGCCTTGAACATCTCGACAAATTCGAGCAGGCCGCGGTTGGCCAGGCACAGCCCGCCCGAGTAGCTATAGGCATCGGGATCGTCCTGCGAGTGGGCTTCGAGCTTACGGATGTCGACCTTGCCGACCAGCGAGGAGATGTCCTGGTTGTTCTCGTCGCCCGGCTCGGTCTTGGCGACCGCGATCTGGCGCAGCACCGAGGGGCGCAGCTTGACCACCCGGAAGCGGGTGATGTCGCCACCATACTCGTGCAAGCGCTTGACCGCCCACGGGCTCATGATGGTGTTGAGGTAGCGGCGCGGGATGCCGAAGTCGTCTTCCAGCAAGGCGCCGTCTTCGTCCGGATTGAACAGGCCGAGCGGGGATTCCTTGACCGGCGAATCCTTGAGCGCATAGAAGGGGACGTGCTGGATCAGCGATTTGAGCTTTTCCGCCAGCGACGACTTGCCGCCGCCAACGGGGCCGAGCAGATACAGAATCTGCTTCTTTTCCTCCAGCCCCTGCGCCGCATGGCGGAAGTAGGAGACGATGTTCTCGATCGCATCTTCCATGCCGTAGAACTCGCGAAACGCCGGATAGCGCTTGAGCACCTTGTTGGAAAATATGCGCGACAGGCGGGAATCGTCGCGGGTGTCGACGAACTCGGGTTCGCCAATCGATGCCAGCATGCGCTCTGCCGCGCTGGCGTAGGCGGTGGCGTCGCCGCGGCACAGGTCGAGATAGTCCTGAAGCGACATTTCTTCCTCGGATGTCGCTTCGAAACGGGTTTGATAGGCGTTGAAGATGCTCATCTGTCGTCTCCTGCGGAATCCGCTGTCGCGGGGGCTGCCGACCGGCCCGAACGCACCGGGTGGTAAATGAAATTACGGCACCGGCGCGTGTGGCTTGATGTGAATCTATGTCAAGCAATCGCGCGCGCTTTCAGTGGCTCAGAGGAAAAAACCGGGGCGAGGTTCCCGTTCCGTCATGGCTTTTCCATGCGGGTCGTGAGCCGGATCGCGTCAAGCGCCACAAGCGTTGAGGGAGCGCAGAAGCAAAAGTTGCCCTGTGATAAGATTCCCGTTTGTCTACATCCAAGGTTGCGCGGACGTCGCTGGGATGGCCGCGCCAGTTCAAAAGTCGGGAATTTTCATGCAAACGCAAGCCAATCAGGAATCCTCCAGCGCTCTTGAGCGTCGTATCGACTTCGCCATTTCGAAAGACATGGTCGAGCAGGAAGTGCAGTCGCGCCTTAAGCACATGGCCCGCACGGTCAAGATGCCGGGGTTCCGTCCTGGCAAGGTGCCGCTCAAGATGGTCGAGAAAAACTATGGCGGACAGGCGCGTTCCGAAGCGATTGGCGCTGCGCTGGAGCAGGCCTTCGGCCAGAAGGTGCAGGAGCAGAAACTGCGCGTTGCCGGGCAGCCGCGCATTGAGCCCAAAGCCGATGCCGCCGATGGCGCCCTGGAATTTACCGCTGTTTTCGAGGTGTATCCCGAAATCACCGTCGGCGACCTGAGCGCCAGCAAGATCGAGCGTCCCCTGCTTGAGCTGAGTGAAACCGAAGTGGACAAAACCATCGACGTGCTGCGCAAGCAGCGCACCACCTACGAGGCACAGGCGCGCGCCGCCGCGGCCGAGGATCGCGTGGTGATGGACTTCACCGGCCGCAAGGACGGCGAGATTTTCGAGGGTGGTCAGGCCAACGATTTTCCGTTCGTGATCGGCGCGGGCAGCATGCTCAAGGATTTCGAGGACGCCGCGCTGGGGCTCAAGGCGGGCGACTCCAAGACGTTCGAAATGACCTTCCCGGAGGACTATCACGCCGCCAATCTGGCGGGGCAGAAAGTCGAATTTGAAATCACGATCAAGGAAGTGGGCGCACCGAAGATGCCCGAGGTGGACGAGGCGTTCGCCAAGGCGCTGGGCATTGCCGATGGCGATGTGGCCAAGATGCGCGCGGAGGTGAAGGCCAATCTTGAGCGCGAGGTCGGCCGCCGCCTGAAGACGCGCATCAAGGAGCAGGCGATGGAGGCGTTGCTGGCGGCTCACCCCATCGACGTGCCCAAGTCGCTGGTATCGCGCGAAGCGGAGCAGCTTGCCGAGAACGCCCGTCGCGACATGGCCAACCGGGGCATGGATGTGGCCAAGATGCCGGTGTCGGCAGAGTGGTTCACGGACCAGGCCGAACGCCGCGTCAAACTGGGGCTGGTGCTGGCCGAGCTGGTCAAGGAAAAGGGACTGTTCGCCAAGCCGGAGCAGGTGCGCGCGCTGGTCGATGACTTCGCGCAGAGCTACGAAGACCCGAAAGAAGTGGTCGATTGGTACTACACCCAGCCGGAGCGTCTGGCCCAGGCGGAAGCGCTGGTGATTGAAGAAAATGCGGTCGAATGGGTGCTCTCGAACGCGCAGACCGAAGACAAGCCGATTGACTTTGACGAGTTGATGGGCTCTGCGGCATGATCCACTCATCCCCTTACGATGCGGCGACAACCGGCCGGACCATGAACAGTGACTGGAATCCTCAGGCTCTCGGTCTAGTACCGATGGTCATCGAGCAAAGTGGTCGTGGCGAGCGCGCCTACGACATCTACTCGCGCTTGCTCAAGGAGCGAGTGGTTTTTCTGGTCGGGCCGGTGAATGATGCCACCGCCAATCTGATCGTGGCGCAGATGCTGTTTCTGGAATCCGAGAATCCGGACAAGGACATCTACTTCTACATCAACTCGCCGGGCGGTTCGGTCACGGCGGGGATGGCGATCTACGACACCATGCAGTTC
>JAGRFO010000087.1:0-2761 GCA_020446005.1 Rhodocyclaceae bacterium
GGGAAATGGCCGGGAAAGAACGGCTCGTTCATGGTCACGTTCTTGAGCGCAACAATGCTTTTGTGCGCTTCCATCTCGACCACCCGGTCGATCAGCAGGAACGGGTAGCGATGCGGCAGGTATTTGAGAATTTCAGTAATATCGAGTGAGCTCACGCCTCGCCATCTCCGTTATCAAGCCGTTTTTCAAGGTCGCGTATCTTCGCGGCCATCGTATCCAGGTGTCGCAGCCGGGAAAAATTCCGGATCCACTCCGCATGGGGCTGGAGCGGCAAATTGGCAGTATAAACGCCTGCCGTCGAAATCGATTTGGTGACCAGCGTACCGGCCGAAATCACCACGTCATCGGCAATTGCAAGGTGGCCGATAATGCCGGCCTGCCCACCGATCATGCAGCGCGCGCCAATGCGGGTGCTGCCCGCCACCCCGACACACCCGGCGATGGCGGTGAAATCGCCGATATGTACGTTGTGGCCGATCTGAATCTGGTTGTCCAGCTTCACCCCGTTGCCGATGACGGTGTCGTCCATCGCGCCGCGGTCGATGCTGGTGTTGGCCCCGACCTCGACGTCGTTGCCGATCAGCACCCGCCCGGTCTGCGGAATCTTGACCCACGCGCCCCGCGCGCTACGCGCAAACCCGAAGCCATCGGCACCGATGACGGCGCCGGCATGGATCAGACAGCCCTCACCCAGCACACAGTCGGCGTAGATCGTGACATTGGCGACGAGGCGCGTACCCGCCCCGATGACCGCGCCGGCACCGACCACACAGCCCGGCCCGATGTAGACGCCCTCACCGATGCGCGCGCCGGCTTCGATCACCGCGCCCGGCCCCACCGAGACACCGGGCGGCAGCGTGACTGCGACGCTGGCCGCCGGATCGACGCCCGGCACGAGCGCCGGCGCCGGGTGAAACAGGCGCGCAACATGCGCAAAGTACAGATAGGGATCGTCGGCATGAATATAGGCGCGGCCCGCCGGATAGTCGCCGGTGCTGCCAACGATGACCGCGGCAGCGCGGCTTTGATCAAGCGCGCCGCGATATTTCGGATTGGCGAGAAAGCCCAGTTCGCCGGGCCCTGCGCTGTCGAGCGGAGCCAGGCCGGTGATTACAGTCGCCGGATCGCCGTCCAGGCGACCGCCCAGCCGCTTGACGATATCCCCCAGCGCAAACGACGCCACCCGCGCGCCCTCACTTACCTTCGCCAAGCGCCTTGATGACCTTGTCGGTAATGTCGATCGACGGGCTGGCGTACACCGCCTCTTGCAGGATCACGTCGTACTTCTCTTTCTCGGCGATCTGCTTGACGGCCTTGTTGGCCTGGTCGATCACGGCAGCCAGTTCTTCGTTGCGACGCTGGTTCAGGTCTTCGCGGAACTCGCGCTGACGGCGCTGGAAATCGCGGCTCATGTCGGCGAACTCGCGTTCCTTGTCGCGGCGGCCCTTGTCGCCCATGGTCAGGCTGTTCTTTTCCAGATCCGACTGCATGGCCTGCAGTTCCTTGGCCATCTGCTGAAGCTCACCGTCACGCTTGGCGAACTCTTTTTCGAGCCGCTTCTGGGCCATCACCGCAGGAGCGGACTCACGCATCACGCGGTCCGAATTGACGAAACCGAGACGCGCCTCGGCCATTGCCGCGGGGGCTGCCAGTGTCATCGCAAGACCTGCAACCAGTGCGAAATGGGATAGCTTCACACGTACCTCCGAATACGACAGGCGCGGTGTCAAAACACCGAGCCCAACTGGAACTGGAATCGTTGAGTTTCGTCGCTCGCCTCTTTCTTGAGCGGCCACCCCAGACTCAACTTGAACGGGCCGATCGGCGAGCTCCACGAGAACGCCAGACCGGCACTATACCGCAGGTCACTGAGCTGCACCTTCTCGTCCGCACCCCACACCTGGCCGGCATCAAAGAAGGTCGACAAGCGGAAACTGCGGTCGCGGCCGGAGCCCGGCAGCGGGAAATAGTACTCTGCGTTGGCGATCAGGCGGCGGTTGCCGCCGATGGTATCTTGCGTGCCATCGGTGTTGGTGATCTGCGGACCGAGCGAGCTTTGCTTGAAGCCACGCACCGAGCCGATACCGCCGGCGTGGAAGTTTTTGTAGAACGGCATCGGCTTGCCGCCATAACCATGCGCCCAGCCGGCCTCGCCGTTGAGCATGATGGCCGAAACCTGGCCGAGCGGAATCCAGTATTGGTGCTGGTACGAGGCCTTGACGTAGCGGATTTCGGCGGGCGGAATCGCGGCCTCGATGAAGGCGCGCTGATACATGCCCTTGCGCGGATACAGGAAGCTGTCGCGACTGTCTCGTGCCCAGCTCGCGGTGGCCAGCAGACTCGTCGCCTCATTGCCGAAGGAGGACACGAAATCCTTGTACTGCACCGGGCTATCGCTGAAGGTGGTGACCTTGGTCTTGTCGATCGCCAGGCCGAAATTGATCCGATCGTCTTCGGCGATGGGAATGCCGTAGCGCACCCCCAGACCAACGGATTCGGTCTTGTAGCGCGCAACGTCAAGCGAGTCCGCATCGTAGGTACGCACGTAGGCATCGAAGCCGCGGCTCACGCCATCGACCGTTGAATACGGGTTGGTATAGGACAACGCGTAGGTGCGGTCGGTGCTGCTGGTGTTGATCCGGAAGGTCAGCGCATTGCCGGTACCGAACAGGTTTTGCTGCGCCACCGCAGCCGACAGCACAACGCTGTCCGAGCTGGAGAAGCCGACCCCGAGCGTCAGGTTACCGGTCTGGCGCTCCTT
>JAGRFO010000087.1:2809-26490 GCA_020446005.1 Rhodocyclaceae bacterium
ACCTCGTCGAAGAAGCCGAGGCGATCGAGGCGGACCTTGGATTGATTGATGCGCTCGCCGTCGTACCAGGCACCCTCCATCTGGCGCAGCTCGCGGCGGATCACCTCGTCGCGGGTGCGTTCGTTGCCGGCGATGTTGATCCGCCGCACATACACCCGCTTGCCCGGGTCGACGAAAATGGTGAACGCCACTTCGTGCTTTTCGCGATCCACTTCCGGCGCCGCGTTGACGTTGGCGAAGGCATAGCCCTCGTTGCCGAGCTTGTCGGTAATCGCCTTGTTGGTTTCGGTCAGCGCCTCGCGCGAGAACACATCGCCCGGCTTGATTTTGACGATCTCGCGGTAGGTCTCTTCGGGCAGGATCAGGTCGCCGGTGAGTTTCACCCCCGAGACGGTGTATTTCTCCCCCTCGGTCACGCTCACCGTGATGTAGATGTCTTTCTTGTCCGGCGTGATCGACACCTGGGTGGAGTCGATGCTGAAGTCCAGATAGCCCTGGTTCAAGTAATGCGAGCGCAGGGTTTCGAGATCGCCCGACAGCTTCTGACGCGAATACTGGTCGGTCTTGGTGTACCAGGTGAGCCAGCCCGGCGTGGTCAGCTCGAACAGATCGACCAGATCCTCCTCTTCGAACACCGTGTTGCCGACGATCTTGATCTGGCGAATGCTCGCCGCCTCACCCTCGACCACGTCGAAACGGATCGCAACGCGGTTGCGCTCCAGCGGCGTAACCGTGGTCTGCACCGTAGCCGCGTATTTGGCGCGCGTCAGGTATTGCCGCTTGAGTTCCTGTTCGGCGCGCTCGAGCAGCGAGCGATCGAAGATGCGCGACTCGGCCAGCCCGACTTCCTTGAGCCCTGCCTTGAGCGCCTCCTTTTCGAATTCCTTGACACCGACAAAATCGATCTGCGCCACCGCCGGCCGCTCATCGACCACCACCACCAGCACGCCGCCATCGGCCTCGATCCGCACATCGTCGAAGAAACCGGTGGCAAACAGCGCGCGAATCGACTCCGCCGCCTGCGCTTCGGTAAAGCGGTCGCCGACCTTGGCCGGCAGATAGGTAAACACGGTGCCGGCTTCGGTCCGCTGAATCCCCTCGACACGGATGTCCTTGACAACAAAAGGTTCGAACGCGAACGCCGGAGCAGCCACATACAGGGCGGCGAACAGCCCGGAAAAAAGCTTACGTTTCATGGAGGAGTCAGCCCGAGACAAGGCGATTGATATCGTTATAAAAGGCGAAGGCCATGAGCATGACCAGCAGGGCAAGGCCAACCTGCTGGCCGATTTCCATCACACGATCGGGGACGGGGCCGCCTCGCAGCATTTCGATCACATAATACAGCAAATGCCCGCCATCCAGCACCGGGATGGGGAGCAGGTTGAGGACCCCCAGACTGATGCTGATGAGGGCCAGAAACTTGAGATAGTGGTCCAGCCCCATACGCGCCGACTGGCCCGCGTAGTCGGCAATCGTGACCGGCCCGCTGAGGTTCTTCCACGACAGATCGCCGGTGATCATGCGCCCGATCATTGCCAGGCTGAAGGTGCTCATCTCCCAGGTCTGCCGCACCGCCCGCTGCAACGCCTCGAACGGCGGATGCGCGATGCGCACGAACATCGCATCGCGCCCGCCGGCCGGCGCCTGCACACCGACGCCAATCCGCCCGACCGGCTTGCCGGCGACGATTTCCTCGCGCGGCGTCACCATACGCTCGATCACCTGACCGTCGCGACGCACCGCGAAGCGCAGCGCCACGCCGGGCGCCGCACTCACCTGCTCGACCAGCTGCACCCAATCGTCGATGCGCACCGCATCGATCTGCAGCACCACATCGCCCGACTGCAGACCGGCCAGCTCAGCCGGCGCATCGCTCACGATCTGCCCCAGCACGGGCGGAATCGGCGGCTGGAAGGGGCGCAGCCCGAGCTGCGCCATCGGGTCGTTCTTCGCCTCATCGACCACCACCGCGTCCAAAGGCAGCCGGCGCATCACCCGGCCGCCATCCGCGGCATCGACGGTCACCTCGACGCTCGACTCGTCCATGACCGCCTTGAGTACGGCCCAGCGCCAGTCCTGCCACGACTGCACCACTTCGTCACCGACCGCGACAATCTCGTCACCATCCCGAAACCCGGCCTGCGCGGCAATGCTGTCGGGCGCGGTGATCTGCACCCGCGCGCGCAGCTCATCCACCCCACCGACGAACACCACCCAGTACAGCCCCACCGCGAGCAGCAGGTTGGCCAGCGGGCCGGCCGCCACGATGGCGAAACGCCGCCCCACCGGCTGCGTATTGAAGGCGCGATGCCGTTGCGCCGCCGGCACATCGCCTTCGCGCTCGTCGAGCATCTTGACGTAACCGCCGAGCGGAAAGATCGCCAGCACCCACTCGGTGGCATCCTTGCCGGCCCGCCACTTAATCAGCGGCCGGCCGAAGCCGACCGAAAAACGCAGCACCTTGACGTTGCACCAGCGCGCCACCGAATAGTGGCCCAACTCGTGAATCAGGATCAGCAGGCCGAGCCCGACGACGAAGGGAATCAGATAGTCGAGGATCGACATCAAACCACCTCGCGCGCGTCCACCCGCGCGATCGCGCGGCGTCGCGCCTCGGCATCGACCGCCTCGATCTCCTCCAGCGAGCCATCGCCGGCACCCGTCATCGCGTTCATGACCGACTCGATGATGCCCGCAATGTCACCGTAGCCGATACGCCCGGCCAGAAAGCGCTCCACCGCGATCTCGTTGGCGGCGTTGAGGACCGCCGGCATGCCCCCACCGGCGCGCAAGGCCGCGTAGGCGAGCGCCAGACAGGGGAAGCGCCGCAGGTCCGGCGCCTCGAAATCCAGCCGGCCGATGCGGCACAGATCGAGCGGTCCGACCCCGGAGACAATGCGCTCGGGATAGGCCAGCGCATGGGCGATCGGGGTGCGCATGTCGGGGTTGCCGAGCTGGGCGACGACCGAGCCATCGACATACTCGACCATCGAGTGGATCACGCTCTGGCGATGCACCACCACATCGATGCGCTCGGCGGGCGCGCCAAACAACCAGTGCGCCTCGATGACCTCGAGCCCCTTGTTCATCATCGTCGCCGAATCAACCGAAATCTTGCGCCCCATCGACCAGTTGGGGTGGGCGCAGGCTTCTTCGGGGGTGACGTCGACCAGTGTCGCCGGATCGCGATCGCGGAACGGGCCGCCCGAGGCGGTGAGCACGATCCGAGCCACCCCGCTGCCGTCCGGCTGGCGGTCATACCCCGCCGGCAAGGCCTGAAAGACCGCGTTGTGCTCGCTATCGATCGGCAGCAGGGTCGCGCCCGCCTGATCCACCGCGTTCATGAACAGCGCGCCGGCCATCACCAGCGCCTCCTTGTTGGCGAGCAAGACCCGCTTGCCGGCACGCGCCGCGGCCAGCGTCGGCCCGAGTCCAGCCGCGCCAACGATGGCCGCCATCACCGCGTCGACCTGTGGCGCGGCAGACACCGCCGCCAGTTGGGCCTCGCCCATCAGCACTTCGGTGTCCACCCCGCCGCCATCGAGCAAGGCGGTCAGCCGTTCGGCGGCGAGGACATCGGACACCACCGCAAAGCGCGGGCGAAACTGCCGGCACTGCTCGGCGAGGCGCTCGATGCGGCTGCGCCCGGTCAGCGCAAAGACGCGGAAGCGGTCGGGATGGCGCGCGACGACATCGAGCGTGCTTTCACCGATCGAGCCCGTCGCGCCGAGTACCGTCAGAGTTTGCATACCTGCCTTCAATCGATTCGGGGAAGTTCGGACCGCCGCCGTGCGGCCCTAAGCTAGCACCGCCGCGAGCAAAGCAACAAGCGGCAGGGTCGAGGTGAGGCTGTCGATCCGGTCCAGAATTCCGCCATGCCCCGGCAGCAGCGCGCTGCTGTCCTTGATGCCCGCCTGGCGCTTGAGCATGGATTCGAACAGGTCGCCGGCCACGCTGATGCCGGTGAGCACAAGCAGCGCCAGCAGCGCGCCGAGCCACTGGACGGCGGAGAGATCAAGACCGCTGAACGAGAGAATGGCCATCCCGTACATGCAGACCGCCACGCCCGCGCCGTAGACCCCTTCCCAACTTTTGCCCGGGCTGATCGCCGGGGCCAACTTGCACCGTCCAAAGGCCCGGCCAGTGAAATAGGCAGCGATGTCGGCCACCCACACCAGCGCCATCGCGGCCAGCAACCACAAAGGGTCGATGCCGCGCAGGAAGATCATCGCCAGCGCGGTCGGCAGCAGCACGATCAGACCACACACCGCCGCGGGCACACCGCTGCCCAGCGGCCAGCGTCGCGCCAGCCAGACGAACCCGAGACACAGCCAGAACGCTGCAGCCACGCCGAAACACAGCACCAGCGCGGCACGGCTGGGGACCTCGGAGAGCAGACCGGCTGCCCACGCAAGCAGCCCGACCAGCAGTGCAGCGCCCACGCCGTAGGCAATCCGCGGATTGCCCGACCAGCGGCACAGCGCCCCCCACTCCCAGCCGCCGAAGCCGGCAATGACGGCCACGAACAACATCCATCCGGCGGGCGAGAAGCCAAACAGCGCGGTCGAAAACACGACCAGCATCACCAGCGCCGTGATGACCCGCGCTTTAAGCATTGTCGCGCTGCTGCTCCGAATCCGGCGTGCTGGCGGTGTCGAGCTGCTCGCTGGTGCGCCCGAAACGCCGCTCGCGCCCGCCATAGGAAGTGAGCGCGGCATCGAAGGCCGGTTCGTCAAAATCCGGCCACAGGGTGTCGGTAAAGTACAGCTCGGTATAGGCCAGTTGCCACAGCAGGAAATTGCTGATGCGCGTTTCGCCGCCGGTGCGGATGAACAGGTCGGGCTCGGGCGCGTAGGCCATCGACAGGTAGGGCGTGAGCGCCGCCTCGGTGATCTCGCCGTCCTCCACCTCGCCGGCGGCGAGCAACTGGTTGGCGGCCTGCAGGATGTCCCAGCGGCCGCCGTAGTTGGCGGCAATGGTGAGATCCAGCGCGGTGTTGTTTTCGGTGAGCGCCTCGGCCTCGCGGATCATGCGGGTGAGCGTGTCATCGAAACGCGACAGATCGCCAATCACCCGGAAGCGAATGCCGTTTTCGTGCATGCGCTCGATCTCCTTCTGGAGCGAGCGCACGAACAACTGCATCAGAAAAGAGACTTCCTCGGGCGGGCGGCGCCAGTTCTCGGAACTGAAGGCGAACAGAGTAAGATAGCGGATGCCGCGCTCGATGCACAGCTTGATGGTGCTGCGGACCACCTCGACGCCCCGCGAGTGCCCCGCCACCCGCGGCAGAAAGCGCTTGCGCGCCCACCGCCCGTTGCCATCCATGATGATCGCCAGATGACGCGGCACGCTGGCGCGCTCGGGAATGGCACGCGTCGAACTGAGGAAGCGGGGCTTGGCCATCGGGGCGGCGGCAGGCGCGCTCAGACCTGCAGCATTTCCTGCTCTTTTTGCGCCAGCAGCTTGTCGATTTCTGCGATGTAGGCGTCGGTCAGCTTCTGGATGACATCCTGGCCGCGGCGCTCTTCGTCTTCGGAAATGTCCTTGTCCTTGACGCCATCCTTGAGCGTGCTGTTGGCGTCGCGTCGCAGATTGCGAACCGCCACTTTGGCACCCTCGCCTTCGTTCTTGACCACCTTGATCAGGTCGCGCCGGCGCTCCTCGGTCAAGGCCGGCATCGGCACCCGGATCAGTTCGCCGGCGCTGGCCGGATTGAGACCCAGATCGGAATCGCGAATCGCCTTCTCGACCTTGCCCGCCATGCCCTTCTCCCAGGCCTGCACGCCGATCGTGCGCGCGTCGATGAGGGTGATGTTGGCGACCTGATTGACCGGCACCATGCTGCCGTAGTATTCGACCTCGACATGGTCGAGCAGGCCGACGTGGGCGCGGCCGGTGCGAATTTTGGCCAGATCGTGCTTGAGCGATTCAACCGATTTCTGCATCTTGCCTTCGGTCGTTTTCTTGAGTTCGTCGATCATCTTCGAATGGCTCCTCAGCAATAGACCAGCGTGCCTTCATCCTCGCCCATCACCACGCGCTTGAGCGCGCCGGTCTCGAAGATGCTGAACACGTTGATTGGCAGTTTCTGGTCGCGGCACAGGGCGAAGGCAGTGGCATCCATGACCTGCAGATTGCGCGCGATGGCTTCATCAAAGCTGATCCGGGCAAAGCGCTGGGCGCTCGGATCGCGCTTCGGATCAGCGGAATACACCCCGTCCACCTTGGTCGCCTTGAGCACGATCTGGGCGCCGATCTCCGCGCCACGCAGCGCGGCGGCGGTGTCGGTGGTAAAAAACGGGTTGCCCGTCCCGGCGCCGAACACCACCACGCGCCCGGCTTCAAGATAGCGGATGGCCTTGCCACGCACGTAGGGCTCGACCACCTGGTCGATGCGCAGTGCCGACTGCACCCGCGCGACCAGCCCGGCGCCACGCATCGCGTCGGCCAGCGCCATGGCGTTCATCACCGTCGCCAGCATCCCCATGTAGTCGGCGGTGGCGCGGTCCATGCCCGAGGCCGCGCCGGCCATGCCACGGAAGATGTTGCCGCCGCCAATGACCACCCCAACCTGCACCCCCATCCGGCTGACCTCGGCGATCTCGCCCACGATGCGCGACACCACGTCACGGTTGATGCCGTACGCGTCGTCGCCCATCAGGGCTTCGCCCGAGAGTTTCAACAGGATGCGCTGGTAGGCGGCGGTCATTGCGGCGAGCTCCGGTACGACGGTTTACTTCTTGGCGGCGGCAGCCTGAGCAGCCACCTCGGCGGCGAAGTCATCGACCTTTTTCTCGATGCCTTCACCCACCAGATACAGCACAAACCGCGCCACGGAAGCCTTGCGCGCCTTGAGCAGGGCATCGACGGTCTGCTTGTCGTCCTTGACGAAGGGCTGGCCCAGCAGGGTCACTTCCTTGAGGAACTTGTTGACCGTGCCTTCGACCATCTTGGCCACGATCTCCGCCGGCTTGCCCGACTCGGCGGCCTTTTCGGTGGCGATGCGGCGCTCGGTCTCGATCAGCTCGGCCGGCACTTCGCTGGAGGACAGCGCCTTGGGCTTGCTGGCGGCGATGTGCATGGCCAGATCGCGGCCGAGTTCATCATCCGCACCGACCAGGTCGATCAGCACACCGATCTTGGCACCGCCGTGGATGTAGCTGGAGACCTGGCCTTGCGCCTCGATCCGCTCGAAGCGGCGGACGGACATGTTCTCACCCATCTTGCCGACCAGTTCGGAGCGGGTCGCCTCGACCGTCTTGCCGCCGATTTCGAGCGCCGACAACGCGGCCACGTCGGCCGGATTGGCGTTGGCCACCAGTTCGGCCAGTGTCGCGCCGAAAGCGAGGAAGTCGTCGTTCTTGGCCACGAAGTCGGTCTCGCAGTTGAGCTCGACCATTGCAGCCAGCTTGCCGTCGGCTGAAATCCACGTCCCGACGATCCCTTCCGCGGTCACCCGGGCGGCCGCCTTGCTGGCCTTGTTGCCCAGTTTGACGCGCAGGATTTCTTCCGCCTTGGCCAGATCGCCCTCGGCTTCGGTCAGCGCCTTCTTGCATTCCATCATCGGCGCGTCAGTCTTTTCGCGCAGCTCCTTGACCATGCTTGCGGTAATTGCCGCCATGCTTACTCCTGAATTCTGATTGATTACGGGCGGGCGGATCAGGCCTGGCCTTCTTCGGCTTCGCCGGCCTCTTCTTGGACCTCGACGAATTCGTCGGCGCCGGCGGCCACGATTTCCTGCATCACCTGGCTGCGACCTTCGATCACCGCGTCGGCGATGCCGCGGGCGTAGAGGCGGATCGCGCGGCTCGAATCATCGTTGCCGGGGATGACGAAATCGACCCCTTCCGGCGAGTGGTTGGTGTCAACCACCGCGATCAGCGGGATGCCGAGCTTGCGCGCTTCGGTCAGGGTGATCTTGTGGTAGCCGACGTCGATCACGAAGATCGCATCCGGCAGACCGGCCATGTCCTTGATCCCGCCGATGCTCTTGCGCAGCTTTTCGATTTCGCGGGTGGTCATCAGCGCTTCTTTCTTGGACAGACGCTCGATCGAGCCGTCTTCCACCATCGTTTCCATGTCCTTGAGGCGCTTGATCGACTGCTTGACCGTCTTGAAGTTGGTCAGCATGCCGCCAAGCCAGCGCTCATCGACATAGGGCATGCCGGCGCGCTGCGCTTCCTCGGCAACGATCTCACGGGCCTGGCGCTTGGTGCCAACGAACAGCACGGTGCCCTTGTTGGAGGCCAGCTTGCGGATGAAGTCGGTCGCTTCGCGATACTTCATCACCGTCTTTTCGAGGTTGACGATGTGAATCTTGTTGCGATGGCCAAAAATGTAGGGGGCCATGCGCGGGTTCCAGAAGCGGGTCTGGTGACCAAAGTGAACGCCTGCCTCAAGCATCTGGCGCATTGTTACGGACATCTTGATTCTCCTAAAAGGGTTAAACCTCCGCCCGACGCGGCCTTGAAACCGCAGCTGCGCCCTCATCAAGAAGCGCAGACCCTTTCCGGTTTGTTGCCGGGCGTGTGGATTTGTCTTTGCCTAAATCACCACGATTTAAGCAAGCTCGCGAGTATAGCAGCGCCACATGTCAGGCCTCAAGGGCTCAAATGCACTGTCTACCGCGAAAGATTGCCGCACATCGCGCCATACGTTAGCCTCCCTCCTTTACAGCCCCGGCAGCATTCAAAACAATGAGCATCGATCTGAAAACCCCTGAAGACATCGAACGCATGCGCATCGCGGGCCGCCTGGCCGCCGAAGTGCTCGACTACATCGAGCCCTTCGTCAAGCCCGGGGTGACCACCGAAGAGCTCGACCGCCTGTGCCACGACTACATGGTGAACGTCCAGGGCACCGTGCCCGCCCCGCTCAACTACGCCCCGCCGGGCTACTCGCCGTACCCCAAGTCGATCTGCACCTCGATCAACCATCAAGTCTGCCACGGGGTACCGGGCGACAAGGCGCTCAAGAAGGGCGACATCGTCAATCTCGACATCACCGTCATCAAGGACGGCTTCCATGGCGACACCAGCCGCATGTTCCAGGTTGGCGACGCCGCTTCCATCCTGGCCAAGCGCCTGTGCCAGATCACCTACGAATGCATGTGGCTGGGGATCGCCACGGTCAAGCCGGGCGCGCGCCTGGGCGACATCGGCGCCGCCATCCAGAGCCACGCCGAGGGCAACGGCTTCTCGGTGGTGCGCGAGTTCTGCGGTCACGGCATCGGCCGCAAGTTCCACGAGGACCCGCAGGTACTGCACTACGGCCGCCCCGGCAGCGGCATGGTCCTGCAGGCCGGCATGACCTTCACCATCGAGCCGATGATCAACGCCGGCAAGGCCGCGATCTCCGAGCTGCCCGATGGCTGGACCATCGTCACCAAGGACCGCAGCCTGTCGGCGCAATGGGAGCACACCATCGTGGTGACCGAAACCGGCGTCGAAGTGCTGACCCAATCGGCCGGCACCCCGGCGCCCCCGGCGCTGGTTGCCGGCCTGCTGGCGTGAGGGCGCGATGAGCACCCCGCAGCAGCAGGCGATTGCCGCGATCCGCAACGAACTGCGCAGCGGCGAGGCAGCGCTGGCCGCTACTTACCGCGAGCGCCCCCTCACCCGCAACTACCTGAGCGGGCGCACCGCGCTGGTCGACCGTGCCATCGTCAGGCTTTGGCAGCACTGCGACCTGCACGCGTCCTATGCGCTGGTTGCCACCGGCGGCTACGGCCGTGGCGAGCTGTTCCCGCATTCCGACGTCGATCTGCTCATCCTGCTGCCCGCCGATGCCCGGCGCGATCAGGAAGACGCGCTGATCAGCTTCGTCAGCGCGCTGTGGGACATCGGCCTGCACATCGGCCACAGCGTTCGCACCGTTGACGAATGCATCGCCGAGGCTGCCGACGATGTCACCATCCAGACCAGCCTGCTCGAAACACGCACCCTCACCGGCAACCCGGCGCTGCTCGACACCCTCAACA
Source organism: Rhodocyclaceae bacterium (assembly GCA_020446005.1). GTDB lineage: Bacteria > Pseudomonadota > Gammaproteobacteria > Burkholderiales > Rhodocyclaceae > Nitrogeniibacter. The sequence goes on from JAGRFO010000087.1 coordinate 12,792, forward strand.
CCCGCATGCGCCTGACGCTGGACGTCCACCGTTTCTTCAATGCCAAGAAACTGGAACAGGAGCAACGCTACGCGCGCTACGAGGACAGCCCCTACTCGCTCGAACCGAACTGCAAGGAAAGCCCCGGCGGCCTGCGCGACCTCCAGGTGCTGGGCTGGATCAGCCGCGCCGCGGGCCTCGGCGGGGACTGGCGCTCGCTGGTCCATCGCAAGCTGATCACCGCCGACGAAGCCAACGAACTTCGCTCGGCGGAGCGCTTCCTGCAGCACCTGCGGATCCGCCTGCACCTGCTCGCCGGCCGCGCGGAAGACCGCCTGCTGTTCGACCATCAGGAAAACCTCGCCAAGGCCTTTGGCATCAAGGCCACCGCCGGCAAACGCGCGGCCGAGGTGCTGATGCAGCGCTTCTACCTCACCGCCAAGAAAGTGGTGCAACTGAACGCGCTCCTGGCGCTCAACTACGACGAAGAATTCGGGCCAAACAGCCGCTTGGTGGCGATCTATATCAACGAGCGTTTCCAGACCATCCACGACCTGCTCGACATCCGCCAGGACGACCTGTTCGAGACCAACCCCTCGGCCATGTTCGAAGCCTTCGAGCTACTCCAGCAACGCTCCGAACTGAGCGGGATGAGCGCCCGGACGCTGCGCGCGCTGTGGATCAACCGCCGGCGCATCAACGCCAGCTTCCGCGCCGACCCCGACAACCGCACCCGCTTCCTCAACCTGCTCAAGGCCCGCCGCGGCATCGTGCGGACCTTCCGCCAGATGAACCAGTACGGTCTGCTCGCCAACTACCTACCGCCGTGGCGCAAGATCTCGTGCCAGATGCAGCACGACCTCTTCCATGTGTATACCGTCGACCAGCACACCATGCTGGTGCTGCGCAACCTGCGCCGCTTCACAATGGGCGAGCACACCCACGAATATCCGCTGATGAGCCAGCTGATCCTCGCCTTCCGGGATCACTGGCTGCTCTACCTGGCGGCGCTGTTTCACGACATCGCCAAGGGCCGCGGCGGCGACCACTCCAAGCTCGGCATGGTGGACGCCCGCCACTTCTGCCAGAGCCACGACCTGTCCGAGGAAGACACCGCGCTGGTGGTGTGGCTGGTCGAGCATCATCTGGTGATGTCGCACGTGGCGCAAAAGGAAGACACCGCCGACCCCGGCGTGGTCGAGCGCTTTGCTGCAACGGTTGACAACGAGCGCCACCTGACCGCGCTGTATCTGCTCACCCACGCCGACGTGCGCGGCACCAGCCCGAAAGTGTGGAACGGCTGGAAAAGCCGCCTGCTCGAAGACCTATTCAACGCCACCCGTCGCCTGCTGCGCGGCGCCTCGGCGACTGAAGCGCTGGGGCTGGACGACCGCAAGAGCGACGCCCAGCGCCTGCTGCGCTACCACGGGCTGCGGCCCGGGGTCGAAGAGGCGCTGTGGTCGCGCCTCGACGCGGTGTACTTCATGCGCCACTCGGCAGATGAGATTGCCTGGCACACCCGACTGCTCTACCACCGTCCGGAGAGCCACGTCCCGGTGGTCCGCGCCCGCATCAGCGAGGGCAATGCCGGCCTGCAAGTGATGGTGTTTGCGCGCGATCAGCGTGACCTGTTCAAACGGGTCTGCGGCTTTTTCGGCAAGCTCGGCTACATGATTCTCGACGCCACCTTGCACACCACCCGCCATGGCTACGCGCTCGACAGCTTCGTGCTGCAATACCCCGGCGAGCGCACCCACTACCGCGAGCACATCGCCCTGATCGAACACGATCTGGCCGCCTGCCTGTCGGATGAGCACTTCGACTACCGCCCCGGAGACGGGCGGCTGTCACGCAAGGTGCGCCATTTTCCGGTCACCCCGCTGGTGCGCCTGCGCCCCGACGAGAGCGGCAAGCAGTACATCCTCACCCTCAAGGCCGCGGACCGGCCGGGCCTGCTCTACGATGTGGCGGACGCGCTGGCCGGCTACGAAGTCGAAGTCCACACCGCCAAGATCGCCACCCTCGGCGAGCGCGTCGAAGACACCTTTCTGGTCACCGGCAAGGGGCTCTCCAGCGACACTCACGTCCTGCGCATCGAGCGCAGCGTGCTGGAGCGTCTGCAGGTCTAGGGCCGGACCGCACCATCCCCGCATAGCTGGTCGAGAATGCAGCGCACCCGCGTCATCGCCTCGTGCAGCACCACCTCGATACTGTCAAAGCTGATGCCCTGCTCGCTGGAGGCGCGCCCGGCGGCATAGTTGGCGACCACGTTGATCGCCGCGTAGGGCAGCTCGATCTCCCGCGCCAGCACCGCCTCGGGCATGCCGGTCATGCCGACCACGTCGGCACCGTCGCGCTCCAGGCGGTTGATCTCGGCAGCGGTTTCCAGGCGCGGCCCCTGGGTAGTGGCGTACACCCCGCCATCGAACACCGCTTCGCCCGCCGCCGCCGCCGCGGCGATCAGCGCAGCGCGCAGCGCGCTGTCGTAAGGATGGGTGAAATCGACGTGATGGACCGGCTGGTCCGAAGCATCAAAATAGGTGCTCTTGCGACCCCAGGTGTAGTCGATGATCTGGTCCGGCACGATCAACACGCCCGGCCCGAACGCGGCGCGAATGCCGCCGACGGAGGCCACCGAAATCACGCCGGTGGTGCCAACATGCTTCAAGGCCCACAGATTGGCGCGGTAGTTCACCAGATGCGGGGCAATCGTGTGGCCGTAGCCGTGGCGGGCGAGAAACACCACCGGCCGACCGCAGACCTCGCCAAAAGTCAGCGCGCCGGAGGGCTCGCCATAGGGCGTGCGCACCACTTCCCTGCGTGTGATGGTCAAGGACGCAAGCTGGGTCAATCCGCTTCCACCCACAATCGCCAGCATCGGCCGCGCTCCTGACATGAGTCTGTTTCCGGGGCGCCGATTCTAGCACGCAGCGCCTGACGGTCGCCCCACCTTGCGCGATCCGTCATGTTGCAACGCGGCATGGCATGCTAGAATCCGCCACTTTTCAAACCCTGCCAGAGCCTTCATGACCCGCTCGATCCGCAACATCGCCATCATCGCTCACGTCGACCACGGCAAAACCACGCTGGTCGACCAGCTCCTGCGCCAATCCGGCACCTTCCGCGAGAACCAGCAGGTGGCCGAGCGGGTGATGGATTCCAACGACCTCGAAAAGGAACGCGGGATCACCATCCTGTCCAAGAACTGCGCGATCCAGTACGGCGACACCCACATCAACGTGGTCGACACCCCGGGGCACGCCGACTTCGGCGGCGAGGTCGAGCGCGTGCTGTCAATGGTCGACGGGGTGCTGCTGCTGGTCGACGCGGTCGAGGGGCCGATGCCGCAAACCCGCTTCGTCACCCGCAAGGCACTGGCGATGGGGCTCAAGCCGATCGTGGTCATCAACAAGATCGACCGCCCCGGCGCGCGGCCGGACTGGGTCATCAACCACACCTTCGACCTGTTCGACAAACTCGGCGCCACCGAGGAGCAGCTCGACTTTCCGGTGGTGTTCGCCTCGGCGCTCAACGGCTACGCCATGCTCGACGCCGACCAGCCGGGCAGCAACATGGTGCCGCTCTACGAGGCGATCCTCAAACACGTGCCGCAGCCGGACGTGGACGCCGAAGGTCCGCTGCAACTGCAGATCTGCTCGCTCGACTACTCCACCTACGTCGGCCAGCTCGGCATCGGCCGCATCCGCCGCGGCCGCATCCGCCCGAATCAGGAAGTCATCGTGATGTATGGCGACGAGAACCGCGGCAAGGGCAGGATCGGTCAGGTGCTCACTTTCAAAGGCCTCGACCGCAGCCAGGCGGAATCGGCCGAAGCCGGCGACATCGTGCTGGTCTCCGGCATCGAGCAGATCAACATCGGCGTCACCCTGTGCGCTCCCGACGCGCTCGATGGCATGACCCCGATCGCGGTCGACGAGCCGACCCTGACCATGAACTTCATGGTCAACACTTCGCCGCTGGCCGGGCGCGAGGGCAAGTACGTCACCAGCCGCCAGATCCGCGAGCGGCTTGAAAAGGAATTGCTCAAAAACGTCGCGCTGCGGGTCAACTACACCTCGGATTCGGAGGTGTTCGAAGTCTCCGGGCGCGGCGAACTGCATCTCACCATCCTGCTCGAAAACATGCGCCGCGAGGGCTACGAGCTGGCGGTGGGCCGCCCGCGCGTGGTGTTCAAGGAGATCGACGGTCAGAAGTGCGAACCCTACGAGATGCTCACCGTGGACGTCGAGGAAGATCACCAGGGCGGTGTGATGGAAGAGCTCGGCCGCCGTCGCGGCGAGCTGCAGGACATGCAACCGGACGGCAAGGGCCGGGTTCGGCTCGAATACCGCATTCCCGCGCGCGGCCTGATCGGCTTTCAGGGTGAATTCCTGACCATGACCCGCGGCACCGGGCTGGCCAGCCACGTGTTCGACGACTACGGCCCGATGGCCGGGGCGATGAGCGAGCGCCGCAACGGCGTGCTGATTTCCCAGAACGACGGCGCGGCGGTGGCCTACGCCCTGTGGAACCTGCAGGATCGCGGGCGGATGTTCGTGAGTCCAGGCGAAGCGCTGTACGAAGGCATGATCATCGGCATCCATACCCGCGACAACGACCTGGTGGTCAACCCGATCAAGGGCAAGCAACTCACCAACGTGCGTGCCTCGGGCACCGACGAGGCGGTGCGGCTGATTCCGCCGATCCAGCTCACGCTCGAATCGGCGATCGAGTTCATTGCCGACGACGAGGTGGTGGAGATCACCCCCAAGTCGATCCGCCTGCGCAAGCGTTTTCTCAAGGAACACGAGCGCAAGCGCGCTGGACGCGAGAGCTGATCGTCCCGCACATTAAAAACGGCGCCCGCGGGCGCCGTTGTCTTTCTGGATGCGCGGATTACGCGGCCAGACTGGCGGCAAAGCGCCCTTCGAGATAGGCGCGGAAGTCTGCCTGCACCTCCGGATGGCGCAGCCCGAACTCCACCGTCGCCTTGAGGTAACCGAGCTTGGAACCGCAGTCGTAGCGGACCCCCTCGTACTGGTGCGCCAGCACGGCTTCTTCCTTGAGGAGCGAGGCGATCGCGTCAGTGAGCTGCAACTCGCCCCCGGCCCCCGGCGTGAGCGTGCGCAAATGGTCGAAGATGCGCGGGGTGAGGATGTAGCGCCCGACCACCGCCTGGGTCGTCGGGGCGCTGGCCGGGTCGGGTTTCTCGACGATGCCGGTCATACGCTGTACCGCCCCGCTCTGCGCTTCGGTACTGACGATGCCGTACTGGCGGGTGTCCTCGCGCGGCACGTTCATGGTCCCCAGCACCGAGCAGCGATGGTAGTTGTACACATCCACCATCTGCTTGAGCACCGGCACGCCCTCCGGATTGTGGAGTAGATCGTCGGCCAGCATCACCGCGAAGGGCTCGTCGCCGACCACCGCCGAGGCGCACAGCACCGCATGCCCCAGACCGAGCGCTTCGGGCTGGCGGATGTAGATGCAATTGACATGAGACGGCACGGTGTTGCGCACCACCTCGAGCATCGCCGCCTTGCCGCGTGCCACCAGTTCGGTCTCGAGTTCATAGGCCTTGTCGAAGTGATCCTCGATCGCCCGCTTGGTACGGCCGGTGATAAACACAAGATCCGTCGCGCCCGCGGCGACCGCCTCCTCGACCGCATACTGGATCAGGGGCTTGTCCACCACCGGCAGCATTTCCTTGGGACTGGCCTTGGTCGCCGGCAAAAAACGGGTGCCCATCCCGGCCACTGGAAAAACAACCTTGCTCACCCCTTTCATGTGCACACTCCTAAAACAATGAATTCTGCGCATTGGGTTCCAGCATGGCGCGCAACGCCGCCTCGTCCAGAATGCTGACGCCCAATTGTTGCGCCTTGTCGAGTTTGCTGCCGGCCGCCTCGCCGGCCACCACAAAATCGGTTTTTTTCGATACCGAACCGCTCACCTTGCCGCCTGCCGCCTCGATCATGGCGCGGGCCTCGTCGCGCGACAGCCCCGGCAAGGTGCCGGTGATAACCAGCGTCTTGCCGCTGAGCGGGCCTTCAAGATGCTGTGCGGGCGCATGTTCCGGCCAATCCACCCCGGCGGCACGCAACTGCTCGATGACTTCGCGATTATGCCCTTCGGCAAAAAAGTCGACGATGCACTTTGCCACGACCGGGCCGACATCGGTCACCGCCAGCAAGGTCTCGGCGTCGGCCGCCATTAGCGCATCGAGGCTGCCGAAGTGGCGCGCCAGATCGCGCGCGGTCGACTCGCCCACGTTGCGGATGCCCAACGCGTAGATGAAGCGCTGCAGCGAGGTTGCGCGACTTTTGGCGATCGCCGCGACCACATTGCCCGCGGACTTCTCGGCCATCCGTTCGAGCCCCGCCAGCCCCAGCACGCCGAGCCGGTAGAGATCAACCGGCGTCTTGACGATGGCATTGTCGACGAGTTGCTCGATCAGCTTGTCGCCCAGCCCCTCGATGTCCATCGCCTTGCGGCTGGCGAAATGGATCAGCGCCTGCTTGCGCTGCGCCGGGCAGAACAGCCCCCCGGTGCACCGCGCCACGGCCTCGCCCTCGACGCGCACCACGTGCGAGCCGCACACCGGACAGGTCGGAAAGCTCGCCAGCAGGTCGAAACGGGCCAGTTCTTCGCTGCGCCGCTCAAGCACCGGGCCGACCACCTCGGGAATCACGTCACCCGCCCGGCGCACGATCACCCAGTCGCCAATGCGCACATCCTTGCGATCGATCTCGCCCTGGTTGTGCAGCGTCGCATTGGTGACCGTCACACCGCCGACGAACACCGGCTCGAGCCTCGCCACCGGCGTGATCGCACCGGTACGGCCGACCTGGACCTCGATTCCGGTCAGACGGGTGATCTCCTCCTGGGCCGGATACTTGTGAGCAACCGCCCAGCGCGGCTCCCGGCTCACGAAGCCAAGCTGCTCTTGCAGCGCGAGCGAATTGACCTTGTACACCACGCCATCGATGTCGTAGGGAAGCGAATTTCGCATGGCCTCGATCTCGGCGTGGAAGGCGATCAAGCCGTCCGGGCCGTTGACGACCCTGCGATGAGCGCAGACCGGGAAGCCGAATGCCGCGAAGGCATCGAGCATCGTGCTGTGACTGGTGGGCACCGACCAGCCAGCGCGCGCGCCGAGGCCGTAGGCGAAGAAGGACAGGGGGCGTCGCGCCGCTATCGCCGGGTCGAGCTGGCGCACCGCGCCGGCGGCGGTATTGCGCGGGTTGACGAAGCTCTTTGCTCCCGCCTCCCGCTGTGCCTGGTTCAGCTTCTCGAAATCGTCGCGACGCATGTAGATTTCACCTCGGACCTCGATCAGCGCGGGCGCCGCACCCGAGAGCCTGAGCGGAATCTGCCGGATCGTACGCACATTGTGGGTCACGTCCTCGCCAGTCTCGCCATCGCCGCGCGTTGCAGCGCGCACCAGCACCCCGTTCTCATAGCGCAGCCCGATCGCCAGTCCATCGAACTTGAGCTCTACCGCGTACTCGACGGGCGCATCCTCGGACGACAGCCCAAGCGCCTTGCGAACGCGCGCATCGAAGGCCCGTGCCCCCTGCTCGCTCTTGTCCGTCTCGGTGTAGATCGAGAGCATCGGCACGTCGTGTCGCACCGCGCGTAACTCGGAACGCGGTGCGCCGCCGACGCGCTGGGTGGGCGAATCTGCGGTCCGCACTTCGGGAAAGTCCGTCTCGATCTGCCGTAGCTCGAGAAACAGGCGATCGTACTCGGCATCGGGGACGGTGGGATTGTCGAGCACATGGTAGGCATGATCGTAGCGGGCGAGCAGCCCGCGCAGCGCCGCCGCCCTGTCGTGTGCTTGCCCCGGGGTCATGCCGAAAAGAGTCGCCGCGCGAGTTCGCCGCCCGCCGGGATGCCGCTCTCGGCCATGCGTTGCTGGAATTGCTCGATCTGGCTGCGCACCAACTGCGCCTGGGATTCACCGAAGGCGGTGCGATTGTCATCGACCACTTCACCCCGCAGCGATTCCGCCATCTTGCGCGCCGAGGCGAGCATGCGATCGAAAGTCTGCGGCCCCAGCGGCGTGCGCGGCACATCGAGCAGCAGGGTAATGCCGCGCGTCTGCAGATCCTTGAGTTCGGAGGCCACAAACACGGCCGGCTCGAGATTGGTCATGGTAAAGACACAGTTTCCGTCCGCGTCCTCCGCATGATAGGCGCCGTCCTCGCGCAGGATCCAACCCTGCGCTTCCGCAAAGGCGCGCAGCTTGGTCCCCGGAAAGGCCTCTTCTCCGGCCACTACGTTGAGCCCGATCTGGACATCGACGCTCGCGCAGAAGGCATCGAGTTCGGCGGCGCGGGTAAGTGTCTCGACCCGCACCGGCATGCTCGCGGGTACCGACATCAGCTCGTCACAGACCCGATGCACTCCGTTGAGGAAGCGATCGAGGTCAGCAGCGGCAATCGGACCGCTACGGTCCACCAACTGCATCACTGCCGCAAACCAGTGGTAGGCGCTAGCCGAATGGCGGTCGAGCCGAAGCCACTGATTGCGTTCGTCATCGAAGCCGAACCACTGCAGGGGTTTCGAAATTCCCTGCAGATGGTTCGCCTGCGAAGCCCACAGCCTGGAAGCGGAGAGCGGTTCGATGCACTCGATGCGCACCATGCAGTCCGCGGGCGAGGCGAGCTGGTCGGTGTCGAGCGGCAGGTTGCGACGGCCCGACGTCTCGCTCACCGCACGGGCCCCGACCGAGCCCACCGGCTCGCCGAAGGCCTCATCGTCGTCGATCGATGGCTCACCGATGCCCGGCTCCAGCAGGACGTCGGGATGCTCCGAGCGGAAGGCCTTCTCGGCCTGACGGCGATGACGCCCTTCCTGCCACTTGTTGTAAACCACCACGCCGACGACGGCGGCTATGCCGGCGCCGATGAGGCTCATCTGCAATTCACTGATTGCCATTGTCTTCCCTTGTGCCTATGCCGCAACCGGCTCAGCAAGCCGCATTGCTTCGTCGATATCGACCTCGACCACTCTCGAGACGCCCTGCTCCTGCATCGTGACCCCGACCAGTTGCTGGGCGATCTCCATGGTGATCTTGCTGTGACTGATGAAAATGAACTGTGTCTGCGAAGACATGCGTTTGACCATCGACCCATAGCGCTCGGTGTTGGTATCGTCCAGCGGGGCATCGACCTCGTCAAGCATGCAGAACGGCGCCGGGTTGAGCTGAAACATGGAGAATACCAGTGCGATGGCGGTGAGCGCTTTCTCGCCTCCGGAGAGCAGGTGGATGCTGCTGTTCTTCTTGCCCGGCGGCTGCGCCACGATTTGCACGCCCGCATCGAGAATCTCGTCACCGGTGAGCACCAGCTTGGCCTCGCCGCCACCAAAAAGCTGGGGAAAGAGGCTGCCGAACTGGCGATTGACGGTATCGTAGGTTTGCTGCAACTGTTCCCGGGTCTCGCGGTCGATCCGCCGGATCGCATCCTCGAGGGTTTCGATGGCCTGCATCAGATCGTCGTACTGCGCGTCGAGGTACGCCTTGCGCTGCTCGGCCGACTTGAGCTCATCGAGCGCCGCAAGGTTGACCGCGCCGAGATCGGCAATCTCGCGCGCGAGTCTCGCCACCTCCCGTTGCAGGCTGGTTTCCTTGAGCTCGGCCGAGAGCAGCGGTGCAAGCGCATGCTCATCGGCACCGGCTTCGGTCAAGCGTTCCTGATGCTGCGCTTCGGCGAGTTCGCAGGCCTGGACCTTGAGCCGCAACTCGGCGACCTTGTCCCTCATCGGAGCCACTGACTGCTCGGTCCGCAAGCGCATCGACTCCTGCCCCCGGAGTTGCTCAGCGGCCGCGCTGAGCGCGTCGCGGCACGCCGCAAGAGCGGCTTCACGCGATTCCCGCAAGCCCAGCGCCTGCTGCAGCGCCTCATCGCTGGCCCGGCCGTCGCTTGCCTCGAGCTCCGCCTGGCGGGCAAGGAACTCATCGCGCAGCTTGAGCACCTGTTCTTCCGCCAGCGCACGATTGCGGGCGATATCCTCGAGTTTGCCGACGCACTCGCGCTCCGCGAACCGCGCCTCCTGGAGCTCGCGTGCGACCGCGCTCTCGACTGAACGAGCCTCGCGCAGCCGTTGCTCATGGTCGCGCGCAAGATCGAGTGCCGAGTCCAGCCGGCTGCGCTGGAGTTCGGCCAGTTCGGCGCATCGCTCGAGCTCGATCTGCGCGCGCGCGAGCAGTTCACGCTCGGCCTCCTCGCTGCGCAGCAGATCTGCGAGGTCGTGCTCCAGCTGGCCGCGCCGTTCGCTGGCGCGCTGCATCGCCTGGCCGAGCTTCAGGACTTCGACCTGCTCGCCATGGAGCTCCTGCTGGCGAGCCTGCAACTCGCGGCGCAACTCGTTGAGCTGCTCCTGTATGCGCGTCGCAGCACCGTCGGCCTCGACAACCCGCCCGTGTGCCTGCTCGGCCGCGATTCCGCTCCGCTGCAATTCGTCGGCCAGCACTTCGATCTCGCGCTGGCGCTCCATCACACCATGGGTGCGCGCATCGGGTGCGTACTGCGTCAGGGTATCGGCGGCGAGCAACTGGCCCTTGCGCGACACGATGATCGTCTGGCGGGACAAGGATTCGCGTTTCTCCAGCCAGGGGGCGATGTCATCCACCGCGAATACGCCCGCAAGCCATCCGCCCATCGATTGGCGCACGCCTTCCGAGCCCGACCGGACAAGCTCTTCGAGCGGGCTGGCGCCGGCCGGCGCGGGAATCCGTTCGATGCGGGAGGCGTGCGGTTCAAGCACGAACGCGAACGAACTCGGCGCGGGATCCTCGAGGGCCTCAAGCAAGGCCGGCAGGCCTTCGGGACGCACGGCGGAGAGCCGTTCACGCAAGACCGCCTCGAGCGCCAGCTCCCAGCCCGGCTCAACCGACAGTTCGCGCCAAAGCGGCGACAGGCGGTCCAGACCGTGGCGTCCGAGCCATTCCGCCAGTTGGCCCTGGTTCTGGATCTTGTTCTGCAACTGCACCAGGGCGTCGTGGCGAGCGCGCAGCTCGGTGCTGTGGCGCTGCGCCTTGCGCTCTTCGTCGAGCGCCTGCCGAAGCTCTTGTTGGGCAGCCGGAAATGCCACCTGGAGCTCGAGCTGACGCGCGCCGAGCACTTCGACCAGCTCCTCGACGCCGACAAGGCGCGCTTCGCGCTCGGCAAGCGTCGCGGGATCCGGCCCCACGATTGCCCCGGCTTCCTGCTCGATCCGCGTTCGCCGCACCGCAAATGCATCCAGCGCGCGACGGGCACTGTTGAGCTGGGTTTCCTCGACACGCAGCTGTTGCTCGGTCTGCGCCAATTCGCGACGCGCCGCATTCGCGCCGGCTTCAGCCTGCCGCAGCGCCTCTTCCACTTCCGGAAGGCGTCCGGCCGCCTCCTCGTGACGGGCTTCCGCCTGGGCCACGCGTAAGCCGGCGTGTTCGTGCAGCCCGGCCCAGCGTTCCGCTTCCTCGCGCAACTCGCCGCTGCGCGAGGCCCAGTGCCGCTCATCGGTCTCGAGTTGCAGCAGCCGGGCCTCGAGGCGCTTGCGGGTGTCCTGCAAATGCTGTCGTTCGGCCTCGAGCCGGCTGACCTCGGCGGTCACCGAAAAGAGGTCGCTTTGCGCAACATGTACCGTTTCCGATGCGGCGAAGTGCGCTTCGCGCGCCCGCTCGACGAGCTGTTCGAGTTCGTGCAGCCGCGCGCTGTCGGATTCGATCTGCCTGGTCGCCTCGTTGAGCGCATCGGAAACCCGCTGGCGCTCGTCACGGGCCTCATTGCGCTTGATCAGCCAGAGCAGGTTCTGGCGTTCGGCATGAGCGTCATGCAGCGCGCGGTAACGTTCCGCCACCTCGGCCTGCGCTGCGAGGTGAACGATCCGACCACCGAGCTCGGCGCGAATGTCGTCGAGCCGGGCGAGGTTGTCCCGGGCATCCACCAGCCGGCCTTCCGTCTCGCGGCGTCGCTCGCGGTACTTGGTCACCCCGGCAGCTTCTTCAAGGAAGTGGCGAATCTCCTCAGGCTTGGCTTCGATGATGCGCGAGATCATCCCTTGTTCGATGATCGCGTAGGCTCGTGGTCCCAGCCCGGTGCCGAGGAAAAGGTCGATCACATCCTTGCGGCGAACATGGACGTTGTTGATGTAATAGGTTGATTCGCCGCTGCGATCGAGCACCCGCTTGACCGCAATCTCGGCGTATTGCGACCACTGTCCGGCAGCCTTGCCCTGGGCGTTGTCGAAGACCAGCTCGACGCTGGCACGCGAAACCGGCTTGCGGGTGGTCGAGCCATTGAAGATCACGTCCTGCATCGATTCGCCGCGCAACGCGGAGGCTCGGGTCTCGCCGAGCACCCAACGCACGGCGTCGATGATGTTCGATTTGCCGCAGCCGTTGGGCCCGACCACGCCGACCAGATTGCCCGGCGTCAGCACGGTCGTCGGATCGACGAAGGTCTTGAATCCCGCGAGTTTGAGTTTTGCTAGGCGCACGGTCGTCGGTGTGGGGCGATCTGGGCTCTCGTGGGTTTCTCCCGGTACTGGCAGTTGGCGCAATTCCGGGTACTCGCGGCGCCATCCGAGCGCCTTCAAACAGCCCGCTATGATAGCATTTTTGCCCTGCCGGCCGACCACGCCGGCCCGCGACTCCGAGGAACTGCCGTGAATCCCGATCTCCAGAAGCTCCACCCCTACCCCTTCGAGAAGCTCCGACAGTTGTTCGAGGGCCTGAGTCCGCCGGCCGGAATTGATCCGATCAGGCTGTCCATCGGCGAACCCCGGCATGCGACCCCTGCACTGGTCAGCGAAGCGCTCGCCAACAACCTCTCAGGGCTGGCGGCCTATCCCACCACACTCGGCAGCGAGGCCTTGCGCGAATCGATCGCGGCCTGGCTGATGCGCCGCTTCGGGCTGCGGGCGGTGAATCCGGGCACCCAGGTGATCCCGGTCAATGGTTCGCGCGAAGCGCTTTTTGCGTTTGCGCAGTGCGTCGTCGACCGGAGCCGTCCGAATCCGCTCATCGTGAGCCCGAACCCCTTCTATCAGATCTACGAAGGCGCGGCCTATCTTGCCGGGGGGCGACCACTGTTCCTCAATAACCTGTCCGACAGCGGCTTCGGCAGCGATTTCGGTGCAATTTCCGAAGAACTCTGGAAGGATGTGCAGCTGGTCTATGTGTGCTCGCCCGGCAATCCTACCGGCAAGGTCCTCGGCCTCGAGGAATGGCGTCATTTGTTCGAACTGTCGGATCGCCACGCCTTCGTGATCGCCGCCGACGAATGCTATTCGGAGATCTACTTCGACGATGCGCATCCGCCACTCGGGGCGCTCGAGGCCTGCAAGCGCCTCGGACGCGACGATTACCGCAACGTGGTGATGTTCTCCAGCCTCTCCAAGCGCTCGAATGTGCCGGGCATGCGCTCGGGCTTCGTCGCCGGCGACGCCACCATCCTGCAGCGCTTCCTGCTCTATCGCACCTATCACGGCTGCGCCATGAGCCCATCGGTGCAAGCGGCATCGATCGCGGCCTGGAACGACGAGGCCCATGTCGCCGAGAATCGCCGGCTCTATCGCGAAAAGTTCCGACTGGTGACGCCCATGCTGAGCCCACACCTCGGCGTCGAATTGCCGGACGCGGGCTTCTATCTGTGGGCCCGCACACCAATCGCCGACACCGACTTCGCCCGACGGCTTCAGGGTGAATATAATGTGACGGTTTTGCCCGGCA
>JAGRFO010000088.1:0-1080 GCA_020446005.1 Rhodocyclaceae bacterium
CGCGGGAATTTTGTGTGAACATGAAAACCGCCAGCCCGATCAGCAGGCAGGCGGCGACGGCGGTGATAAGCTGACCCTTCAGGTTCAGAAGAAAACGGAGGTTCATGATGCGTGCCATTGTGCGAGCCCTGTGTGTTTTTGTCATCTCGCTGTCCGCGTTTGCGGGCGGGCTGGCGTCGCTCACCAACAGCCAGGCCACCACCGGATTGCGCCAGGCGTTGGACCAGGGTGCCCGCGCGGCGGTGGATCAGCTGGGCCAGAGCGGCGGTTTTCTCAACAACCCCAAAGTGCGCATTCCGCTGCCCAGCGTGCTGGAGCAGACCCGCTCGGTGCTCAAGTTCATGGGCAAGGGCGACGATCTGGAAGCGCTTGAGACCACCATGAACCGCGCCGCCGAGGCGGCCGTGCCCGAAGCCCGCAACCTGCTGGTGGCCGCGGTCAAGCAGATGAGCGTGCAGGACGCGAAGAACATCCTCGCTGGTGGCGACGATTCGGTGACGCGCTACTTCGAGGAAAAGACCCGCGCTGCGCTGACCACCCGCTTTTTGCCGGTGGTGACCAAGCAGACCGACCGGCTGGCACTGTCCGGCCAGTACAACGCGCTGGCCGGCAAGGCCGCCGGGGCGGGGCTGCTCAAGGGCGACGAGGTGTCGGTGGAGCGCTACGTGACCGCCAAGGCGCTGGACGGCTTGTATCTGACGATCGCCGAGCAGGAGCGCGCGATTCGCGCCAATCCGTTGCAGGCGGCGGGGTCGCTGGCCAAGAAGGTCTTTGGCGCCTTGCGGTGAGCGTCGCGCGGATGCGCTAGAATCGGCCGGTCGCCAGAAAACGCGCCGCCCCCGTCGGGCGGCGCGCTGGTTTGCAGAAACGAAAACGCATGTCCGCTGGACTCAATCCCCCGCAGCGCGAAGCGATCCGCTACCTCGACGGCCCGTGTCTGGTGCTCGCCGGCGCGGGCAGCGGCAAGACGCGGGTGATCACCCACAAGATCGCGCATCTGGTCGAGCAATGCGATTTCAGCCCGACCAACATCGCCGCCATCACCTTCACCAACAAGGCCGCCAAGGAGATGCAGGCGCG
>JAGRFO010000088.1:1203-6105 GCA_020446005.1 Rhodocyclaceae bacterium
CGATTCTCGATGCCGCCGACGCGACCCAGATCGTGAGCGACATCGCGGCCGACGCCGACCGCGCTTATGCGCGCTCGCTGCAGTGGCAGATTTCGGGCTGGAAGAACGCGCTGGTGGCGCCGGAGGAGGCCGTCAAGCTGGCGGATTCGGAACTCGCCGCCGCCGCGGCCAAGGTGTACGGCGAATACGAGCGCACCCTGCGCGCGTATCAGGCGGTCGACTTCGACGACCTGATCGGCCTGCCGGTGCGGCTGTTCGACGAGTGCGAAGAGGTGCGCACCCGCTGGCAGCAGCGCTTGCGTTATCTGCTGATCGATGAGTATCAGGACACCAATCGCGCGCAGTACCGGCTGTTGCGCCTGCTGGCCGGAGCGCGTGGCGCGTTCACCGCGGTGGGCGACGATGATCAGGCGATCTACGCCTGGCGCGGCGCGGATGTCGAGAACCTGCGCCTCCTGCAGACCGACTACCCGCGGCTGAAGGTCATCAAGCTGGAGCAGAACTACCGCTCCAGCGGGCGCATTCTGGGCGCCGCCAACACGCTCATCGCCAACAATGACAAGCTGTTCGACAAAAAACTGTGGTGCGAGCACGGCCCCGGCGAGCCGGTGCGGGTGCGCCCGGCGCGCGATCCGGAGGCGGAGGCGCAGTTCGTGGCGATGCGCATTCAGGCGCACCGCTTCGAGCATCGCACCCGTTTTTCCGACTACGCCATCCTGTATCGCGGCAACCACCAGGCGCGGCTCTTCGAGCAGCAGCTGCGCAATCACAAGATGCCCTACCTGCTGTCGGGCGGGCAGTCGTTCTTCGACAAGGCCGAGATCCGCGATCTGGTCAGCTATCTGCGCCTGATGGCCAATCCCGACGACGATCTGGCCTTCATCCGCGCCATCACCACCCCGCGCCGCGGGGTCGGGCCGTGCACCCTCGAAGCGCTCGGGCGTTACGCCGGCGAGCGCCACGCCAGCCTGTTCGCGGCGGCCGACGAAGCGGGCGCGGGGCAGACCCTCAGCCCGCGCCAGCATGCGCCGGTGCAGGAATTCAGTGCGTTCATTCGTCGCCTGGCCGATCGCGCCGCGCACGAGCCGGCGGCCAAGGTGCTCGAAGCGCTGCTGGCCGCCATCGACTACGAAAGCTGGCTGCTCGGCAGTTGCGATACCCGCGAGGCCGAGAGCAAGTGGCGCAACGTGCGCGATTTTGTCGACTGGCTGGGGCGCAAGGGCGAGGCGGACGGCAAGAACCTGCTGGAACTGACCCAGACCATCAGCCTGATCTCGATGCTGGACAAGACCGACGCCGATTTCGACGGCGTGCAACTCGCCACCCTGCATGCCGCCAAGGGGCTGGAGTTTGGACATGTGTTTCTGGTCGGGGTGGAGGAGGGGCTGCTGCCGCACCAGTCGGCGCTGGACGAGGACATGCTCGACGAGGAGCGGCGGCTGATGTACGTCGGCATTACCCGCGCCCAACGCTCGCTCACCGTCACCTACTGCGAACGGCGCAAGGCCGGGCCGGACCTGCGGGTGTGCGAACCCTCGCGCTTCATTGCCGAGATGGGCGAGGGCGTTGCGGTGGCGCGCAAGGACGATGCCCCGGTGAGCCGCGAGGTGGGCAGCGAGCGCCTGGCCAGCCTGCGCGCGATGCTCGCTTCGCGGGACGATTGAGCGCCTGCTTAAAACCGGTCGACGTAAAAAAAGCGCCCGGCGGGCGCTCTTCTTGTGGGCGGTGGACGTTCAGTTGCCCTCGACCGGCGGCTCGGTAAAGCCGGCGCCGGCCTGGTTGGCCAGATAGGCCACCGCGCGCACCAGTTCGGTGTCGGTCAGATCGCTCGCGCCGCCGTTGGGCGGCATGTTGCCCTTGCCGTTCTTGGCCGAGGCGACCAGCGCGTCGAGCCCCATCGAGAGGCGCGCCGCCCAGGCCGCGGTGTCGCCGGTCTTGGGCGCTTCGAGCGCGCCCGAGCTGTGGCAGCCGGCGCACACATTGGTGTAGATCTGCTCGCCGGTGCGACTGCCCGGTGCGGCTTTCTGGACTTGCAGTTCGACGCTGGCGACCGGCTGGACCAGGCTCGCGGACAGTTCGCCGTCGATGGATTTGCTGTCACCACAGCCCGCGAGCGGCAGGGCGAGCGCGGCGGCAAGGACGGTCAGGGCGCGTGAATCGATCATGCTGGGCTTCCTCTTCTTCGGGCGAAATCTGGCAAAGGCGTGATTATAACGGCGCGTTGGATGGATTGGGAATCCGCCGCGTGGACGCGTCCCACAAAAGGCGGTATGCTGGCGGCCCTCGCGCGCCTGTAGCTCAGTGGATAGAGTACTGGCCTCCGAAGCCAGGGGCCGCTGGTTCGATTCCAGCCAGGCGCGCCAGCCCCGCCCGCCGCGTTCCGTGGTGTCTGAGCCTCTCCCGCCGCCCTGCCCCATGATCGATTTTCGCATCGTCCCCGTCACCCCGTTTGCCCAGAACTGTTCGCTGCTGTGGTGCACCGAGACGCGCCGCGCGGCGGTGGTGGACCCCGGCGGCGATCTGCCGCGCATCGAGGCGGCGATCAAGTCGGCCCAGGTCAGCGTCGAGAAAATCCTGCTCACCCACGGCCACATCGACCACGTGGGCGCCACCTCGGCGCTGGCGGCGCGCCTCGACGTGCCGGTCGAGGGGCCGCACGAGGACGAGCGCTTCTGGCTCGACGCGCTCGAAGAGCAGAGCCGGATGTTCGGCTTTGCCGAGACGGCCTCGTTCTCGCCCGACCGCTGGCTCGTTGATGGCGACGAGGTGAGTATCGGCAATGCACGTCTGCAGGTGCTGCATTGCCCCGGTCATACGCCGGGGCACGTGATCTTCTTCGAGCCGGTGGCACGCTTGGCGGTGGTCGGCGACGTGTTGTTCGCCGGTTCGATCGGCCGCACCGACTTCCCGCGCGGCGACCACCCGACGCTGATCGCTTCGATTCGCGACAAGTTGTGGCCGCTGGGCGATGACGTCCGGTTCATCCCCGGCCATGGTCCCATGTCCGATTTTGGTCGTGAGCGGGCCAGCAATCCCTATGTGCGGGATGGCGCCTAGCGCGGTTTGACCCATTGTCATCCGCTTCCGGTAGGATGCCGGCATGGACGCGGCGCGGCCGCGATCTGCCATAAAGGATGGGTCATGTGAGACTGGCGCTGCTGGAAGACGATTCGGTCCAGAACAACACCCTCGCCGAGTGGTTGCGGGCGGCTGGCCACGAGGTGCACAGCTTCGTCGGGTCGCGCGAGTTCATGCGCGTGGCCGGGCGCGAGAGCTTCGACCTGTGCCTGATCGACTGGATGCTGCCCGAAATGAGCGGCACCGAGGTGCTCGACTGGCTGCGCCGCGATCGCGCCAACGATACCCCGGTGATCTTCGTCACCGCGCGCGATGCGGAGGAAGACATCGTCACCGCGCTGGGCGCCGGCGCGGATGACTACCTCGTCAAGCCGGTGCGCCGCTATGAGCTCATCTCGCGCATCGAAGCGGTCATGCGTCGCGCCCGTCCGCAGGCCGCCGATCACATCGTCGATGTGCCGCCCTATTACTTCGACACCAGCGCCAAGCGGGTGACTGTGGACGGCCAGCCGGTCGAGCTGACCGACAAGGAATACGACCTGTCGCTGTTCCTGTTTCGCAATCTGGGGCGGCTGATCTCGCGCGGCCACATGCTCGAAGCGGTGTGGGGTCGCAACCCCAATCTGGCGACTCGCACGGTCGACACCCACGTCAGCCGGGTGCGCAGCAAGCTCGGCCTGCGGCCCGAAAACGGCTTTCGTCTGAGTCCGACCTATAACTACGGCTACCGGCTGGAGAAGTTTTCCGACGCCGGAGAGTGATCGCCGGCCGGCCAAGTCAAAACCCCGCGCTCGAACGCGGGGTTTTTCTCGGCGAGGGTCAGTCGCGTTTGAGCGAGTCGCGGATTTCCCGCAGCAGCACGATGTCTTCCGGGTCCGCCTTGGGCGCTTCGGGTTCTGGCGGGGTCTCGCGCTTGAGCTTGTTGATGGCCTTGATCGCCATGAAGATGGCGAAGGCGATGATCACGAAATCCAGCGTGGTGTTGATGAACACTCCGTACTTGATCAGCGGGGCGCCGGCTTTTTCGGCCTCCGCCAGCGAGGCGAACTCGCCCGAACCAAGATTGATGAACAGGTTGGTGAAGTCCACCCCGCCCACCAGCTTGCCCATGATCGGCATCACGATGTCGTTGACCAGCGAGCCGACGATCTTGCCGAACGCGCCGCCGATCACCACCCCGACCGCCATGTCGATGACGTTGCCCTTGACGGCGAATTCCTTGAATTCGTTGATGAAGCTCATGTGTGTTCTCCTTGAAAAACCAGTGGCGTATGCCAATTGTGGTGCGAATCATAGGCCAACTTGCATGAAACCACGCGCCCTGTGGCGGATTGACGCGTAATGGTTTCAAGATTTATCAGTTTTCACCATCGCGTCGGGTGGTGCGCAGTATGATCAAAGGCTGGCGCGCGCAGGGGGGCGGGATGCAAAGAGCGGTCCAACAACTTCATTCGCTGCTGACGGCAGCGCTCTTCGCCATGCTGCTGGCCGTGAGCGGCAGCGGGCGGGCGGCGGACGACGTGGTGCACTACACCGTGGTGCGGGGCGACACCCTGATCGGACTGGCCGAACGGTTGTTCGTCGATCCCGCGCGCTGGCCCGGGGTGCAGCGCACCAATCGCATCGCCAACCCCCGGCGCATCCCGGTCGGCACGGTGCTGCGCATTCCGGTGACGCTGCTGCGCAAGGCACCGCGCGCGGCGCGGGTGGTGTTCCTCGCCGGTGAGGCGTCCGCCGACGGCGGCGCACTGGCGGTCGGCGACATGCTGACCGAAGGCATGCAGCTTGCCACCGGCGCGGACAGCTTCATGACCGTCGAGCTGC
>JAGRFO010000088.1:6164-6491 GCA_020446005.1 Rhodocyclaceae bacterium
TTCGAGGGATTCGACGGCGCGCAGCGCTCCACCTTCCGGGTCGATCGCGGGCGCATCGAGACCGAGGTCAAAGCGCAGCGCGGCCCCGCCGCGCGCTACCGGATCCACACCCCGACCGCCGTCATCGGCGTGCGCGGCACCAGTTTCCGGGTGTCGGCGGAGGATGATCTGACCCGCGCCGAGATGCGCAGCGGCCAGGTGCGCGTGACGGGCGAGGTGCCTGGGCAATCCGCCGTGCTCGAGGCCGGTTTCGGCATCGTCGCTCGCGCCGGCGCGCCGCTGCCCAAGCCGGTCGCCCTGCTGCCGGCGCCCGAGCTGGCCAGCCTG
>JAGRFO010000089.1:0-401 GCA_020446005.1 Rhodocyclaceae bacterium
CACCGGCCGCAGCCTGCCCGCCGCCCCCGCGCGCGAAGCTCGCGACGCTCGCCCGGCACCTGCCCCCAAACCGTCCGCGAACGCCCCGGTGCGTGCCTCCGGCGCGGCCGCGGTGGAGCCGCGCGGGCTGGAAGAATCGGCCCGCATCCGCGCCTTGCAGGAGGCCAACACGCGCCTGATGGAAGAGATGAGCGGCATCCGTGGGATGCTCGAGCGCCAGCTCGCCGGATTTGCCTGGGGCGAGGCGGGGCGCCAGGCGCCGGCGCGCACGCGCATGACCGGCGAACTGCTCGAAGCCGGTTTCTCCGCCCAGCTCGCGCGCAACCTGTGTGCCGGCGTCGATGCCGAAGCCGACCTCGGCGCCGCCCGCGCCACTGTGCGCACCGCGCTCAATCGCGGCC